>DASRIN010000103.1:0-3549 GCA_035649975.1 Gemmatimonadales bacterium | reverse complement strand
TGTTTCCCGCCCCACAGCCCACGTCGAGAATCGAGCGCACGTCCGCGGGGATGTCGGCCATCAACTCGTCGGTGTAGCGGGCCTGGGCCCGCGCCACGTTCTGCGGCGTCACCTCGAGGTCGTCGGTCCAGTAGCCGTAATGAAGGTCCTGCATGTCGAGCGCGAAGCGCCCGACGACGAGCCCGAGGGCCAGTCCGAATTCGGGCGATTGAAGCGCGGGCTGCCGCAACGAAACGGCTACGGGATTGGCTGAAGTTGTCATGAGGGTGGGATCGTAGGGATGGGGAAGTTTACACCGCCGCCGCCGTGAGCTGTAGGCCGTGTGTTTGTTGGACCCAGGGAGGAAACCGGTTGCTTGAGAAGGAGGATGCGAACGGCGGGAGTCGAACCCGCACCCCTTTCGGGACAGGATCCTAAGTCCTGCGCGTCTGCCAGTTCCGCCACGTTCGCGTGATGATGAAGTATTTCCTTGCCGTTTCCGTGAGTCCAGTCACCACATCAATTACTAACACTTCCTACGTTGGCCCAATGCCTCGCCATGGCGAGAGCGGTGATCATCCCGGGCAACCTGCTCGAGATTGTTACATGCAACTCCAAGGAGTGACAATGAGCAAGCGAAACCAAGAGACGACCGGCAGGACCGTGGTCGGACTCTTCCACAACCAGGCGGACGCCGAGCGAGCCATTCGGCGTCTCAAGGACGAAGGCTTCTCCGAGGATCAGATCGGTGTCGCCATTAAAGACCGCCAGCAACAGGAGGATTTCATAGAGGAAACCGGTACCCAGGCAGCCGAGGGCGCGGCGGCCGGCGCTATCGGGGGTGGAGTGCTTGGTGGAGTTATCGGGCTGCTGGCCGGAGTCGGCGCGCTGGCCATTCCCGGCGTGGGTCCCATTATCGCGGGTGGGACGCTGGCATCCACGTTGGCCGGCGCCGGAGTTGGTGCGGCTGCGGGCGGGCTGCTCGGCGCCCTCGTCGGGATGGGGGTACCTGAGCAGGACGCTAGGCACTTCGACCAGGGTTTCCGGGCCGGCGGCACGCTGGTCACCGTGAACGCAGGAGATCGGGTCGAGGAAGCTCGGACCTGCCTGTTCGAGAGCGGAGCCGACCTGGGCAGCCAGGGCCGGGGCATGCGGACCAGCTCCACGGCCGCTGAGCGGAGCCCAGGCTCCACCGAGTCTGCAGAGCGGATCGAGCTCCGGGAGGAGGAGCTCCGGGGGGACGCCGAGGCCTGGCGAGGGAACGAACGGCGCTACCACCATGATGCGAGCTACAGCGGCCCTGAGCGGCGACTCGCGCGGGTCTGATTCATTCTGAACAGCTTATCGGCCGGAGAGCTCGCTCTCCGGCCGTTTCGCGACCGTTAGTGGTAGTCTACGCATTCTCTGTTGTGCCCCAGCATACGCGGCCGTAGCTTCAAATGACATCCTCCAGGTTCCGCCACTCCATGCCCCTCCCGTCTGGCCCTCGTCTTCGCCGCCGGGTTCCGATCCCCCCTGTCCTACTTAGGTATAGCCTGGCTGTGCTATCGGTTGGCCTTGCTCTGCTGCTGATGTTGGGACTGCAGGAGCTGGCGAGCAGCGCCGACGCCCGGCCTGCGCTGGTGGTCGCCGTCGGGATCAGTGCGCTCTATGCCGGCGCGGGGCCGGGATTTCTGGCCCTGGCCCTGGCGACCCTCGTCACCCACGATCCGGTGCTTCTGATGGCCGGAGCGGTTCTGGTCCTGGCCTGCGCCCGCTTTGGCCGCACCAGTCTCCAGCGAGCCCGGCGTCCACCCGAGCCCGAGCTGTCCGAGGAAACGCCTCCGGGTGAGTCGCCCAGGCCTGCCCAAACCACCCCGGCGGGCTTTCGACCCGAGAGGAGCCGGACCCCGGCGCCGCTCCGCGAAGTCACCACCGAGGCTACCTGGCGCTTCCATCACGAGCAGCCGCTCGACATTACGCTTCCCGAAGAGGAGCAGGTCGAGCATCTGTATCTCTACTCGGTATTGGCTGAGTGTAACGACGCGTTCGCCCGGATGTATGGGTTTCGGGCAGCTTCCGATGTGGTGGGAACTCGCCTGGTGGTGTTTCTGCCCCCCTCCAATCCCGCGAACGTGGAGTACCTCCGCAGCTTCATTCGCAGCGGTTATAGGCTGGAAGACGCGGAATCCCACGAAATCGATCGCTACGGCCAGGCCAAGTACTTCATCAACAACCTGGTAGGGATCTTCGAGCGGGGGCAGCTGGTGGGGGCCTGGGGAACTCAGCGCGATGTGACCGACATGAAACAGGCTGACGGCGATCAGGAATACAGCTCTCGACTCCACTCCACGAAGAGCTCTTCGCAGTAGCTGTCGTTACTGGAGTTGGCGGCCTTCACCCGCCTCCCGCCCGGGAGCACCAGAAACGCGCAAAACTGAGCTACGGTAGGCTTTCGGTTGGGCCCGGTACACTCGGGCACAGCCGTGCGGTTGACCGCGATCCAGACCGACTGGTCGGGGTGGGTTCGTTGCCATGTAGCACAACGGCCGCCGATGTCGGGATCTACCTGGAGTCCGCGCGGCCGAATCACGACTTGGCCAACGCCGCCGGCGGAGGGCTCCGCCGCAGGTCGGACGTATTGCCAGGGAGTGCAGCTCTCCGCGACCGCCTCCCCCGAGTGCTCCGCCGAGGCACACGAGATCCCGCCAAGCGTTTGGCCCCGGGGCGGTGCCGGCAGATAGACCGTGTCGGCGAACTGGGTGGCCGCCTGAAGGGAGCGGAGCCCCGGTTCCTGCCGCTCGGGCATCACTCGGATCCGGATGGAATCCGGACGGCCCTCCGGCGCCGAAAGGGTGAGGTCCCAGGACACCACCACCTGAAGTGAGTCGGACTGCTCCGAGATGGCCGACCTCACCTCGGTGGGATAGGAAAGCGCCGGAAGCGGCAGGTGCTGCGGCCGGTCTCTCAAAAATCCTTCCACCATGAGCCCCGCCGTCAACAGAGCCAGCACCAGATAGATAACCAGGCCCCGGGCGCTATAGACGGGCGGCGGCGGCGGGGGAGGCTCGCCCCTCCGCCGGCGGACACTGCGAACCACTACCTCCGGCTGAACCGGCGCGTCCGGGGGTAACTCAGTCATTACGAGATCTGCTCGCCCTGTTGGAAAACGATGTCGACGGGAATCCCCTTAGGGCCTAGGCGGCCGAGGTCCTGCTCCAGCGCCGGAGAGAGCTTACCCCGCTCGGCCATGAAGTGGCTCACGCCGGCGTAGTCGCCGTCTCCTTGAAAGCGCAGGATCTGCGCGGCAAGCGAATCGACCGCCGTCCGCATCCTGGCAAAGTCCACCCGGTAGCGCCCGCTGGACGAGTCCCGGGTGAAGGCGCCCTTATCACGCATAAAAGCGAACTGGGCGGCGTTAGCCCGGCCGTGGGCACTCGAGGCGCCAAAGCGGACCGATCGGAAGATGCTGGCCAGAAAGGTGACGTAGTTGTCCTCCAGCGTCTGGTCCCCCAGATCCCCCTGCTCATGGAGCTTGGTGATCATGTACAGGCCGAGGATGTCGGCCTTGGCCTCCTCCAGAGCGCCGTG
>DASRIN010000102.1:0-4762 GCA_035649975.1 Gemmatimonadales bacterium | reverse complement strand
GAGCTCAGACGGAACGGCCGGTTGCGATTTCCGTTTGGCTCCAACGTCTACGCCAGTCGGGTGAGTGACTACTACTGGTGGAAGAATCACCTACCCCTGCCCACGTGGTACGCATTCCTGGAGGTGAACACGACGCTGGGTCGTCGTATTTCTGATTCGATTCCTTGAGCGGGCGATGTTGCTGGTGTACGACTTTCGTTCAGAAGTTAGGCGGTCGTTGGCGGTCATCCTTATGATGAGGGAGACGCACCTATGAAGCGAGTCGCGCTGTTGTGTGTGGGTCTGGCGGTGGGGGCGGCAAGCGCCGCCGAGGCACAGCTGACGATGCAGATGAGCAACGGCTGGTCCTTCACATTCTCCGGCAACGTAAACGCGTTCGCCATCTACGAGTCCACCGATGAGGAGGGGGGAACAGTGGGAGCTCCCGGTGGCCTGGTCGGCATCGGCGGGAAGGGGTTCAACGTCAGGACCGGTCTGCTCCCTGCCTTCGCGGTCTTCGATGCCAAGGGGAAGGAAGGCAGCACCGATCTTGGCGTGCACTTCGGCTTCGCCCCGCAGATCCAGTGCGGCGGCCAGGCGCACGACTGCTTCGGCGCCAATATCGACATGAGGCAGGTGTACCTCACTGTGGGCGGCACCTGGGGTCAGATCCTCGCCGGCCGGGAGATCGGCCTCTTCAACCGGCAGAACATCCTGACTGACCAAACGCTGTTCGGCGTCGGCGCCACCGGCGGGATCAATGGCGGTGGGACCACGCTGGGCCGTATTGGCTTCGGCTACATCTATCCCAACTTTGTGGCTCAGATGACCTATTCCACGCCGGCCGGTCGTCCGGGGCAGCTTTCAATCGGTGTCTTCCAGCCGTCCACGCTCAACGCCGACGGGGGGCCAGCCTACGAGGAGACCCAGGTTCCCCGGCTGGAAGCTGAAGGCACCTATAAGACCGGCAACCTCCTGCTCTGGCTCAATGGCACGGTCCAGAACGCCAAGAACACCGCGCTTGACGAGACCAAGACCGCGACCGGCGCCGGCGGCGGCCTTCGGTTCGGCGGATCCTCGTTCTCGCTGACCGGTTCGGGGTACTTTGGGAAGGGCATCGGCACAACATTTCAGTTCACTGGCGTGAACTCCTGCGGCGCCGGTGGGCCCTGCGGTGTGTTGGACGGCCTCGGTGTGGGTGCCGACGGCGAGCTCCGTGACTCCTACGGCTTCATCGGCCAGCTCACCTTTACCCCGTCCGAGAGCAAGGTCACCCTGGCAGGGAGCTACGGCTCCAGCTACCTCCAGGCGACCGATGGCGAGCCCGATTTCAAGAGCGAGAACACCCTGATCTCCGGCGGCATTTACTACCAGGCCACCAAGTCACTCAAGGTCGTGGGCGAGGGCAACTATGCCTGGACCAAGGAGTCGGTCGCCGACACGGACAAGAACAGTACCTTTGCGCCGACTTTCGGCTTCATGCTCTTCTTCTAACCCTCACTGCTATTCGCTGAGAAAACGGCGGCTTTCCCTCGGGAAGGCCGCCGTTTCTTTCCGGGCTCCGAACCGCGTTACATTTCCGCCACTTCACTCCAACGTGGAGCAGCAATGCACTACCGCCTGTTCTTTGGGGGGACACTCCTGCTCTCTGCCTGTGCCCAGCCATATGCAGCTCCGGCCAGCGCACCCAGCTCGCTCTCGCCGGAGGAGACCTTCAGTTGTGTACGGGGAGAGATGCCGAAGCTCGGCTACAAGCCGAGCTCGGTCGACGTGGATGCGCGCCGGATCAATGGAACCAAGATCGACACCCAGAGTCGCCGGCCCGATACCCAGTTCCGCCGGGTTCTGGACAAGCTCGAGGTCGAAGTGGCGCCTCAGGCGGACGGCCGCACGGCCATCAACGTCCGAGGGCGCACATTTGCCGAGTACACCACCCAGCGAGGACCGACCGAGGTGGAGGAAAAGGCATCGGCCGAAGTACAGTCAGCGTCGGAGCAGCTCCTGAAGCGGTGTCGCGGGTAGCTCCGGGCCAATCGTCCCTGCTAGCTTCCACGCTGCAGCTCGTTACCGGGAGGAGCCTGAAGTGGCCGTTCCGCTGGTCCAGTTGACCCGCACAGTATCAGCGTCCAGCCCGCCGGGCCAGGAGGGCTCACCCTCTCTGCCCCAGCGGAAGCCGAGCTGGCTCAAGGTCAGGGCTCCCGGCGGTCCCAACTACGCGCAAATAAAGACTCTGATGCGCGAGCTCCAACTGCACACGGTGTGTGAGGAGGCCCACTGCCCCAACGTGGGTGAGTGCTGGGAGCACAAGGCGGCGACCTTCATGATCCTGGGCGACGTCTGCACCCGAAACTGCACCTACTGCGCCGTGTCCCATGGGACGCCGACGGCGTTCGACCCGCTCGAGCCGGGGCGGCTCGCCGAGGCGGTGACCCGGATGGGGCTGCAGCATGTGGTCATTACCTCGGTAGACCGGGATGACCTGCCGAACGGTGGCGCGGAGGCGTTTGCCGGGTGCATTCGGGAGATCCGGCGCCGGCTTCCGGACACATCGGTCGAGGTGCTGATTCCCGACTTCAAGGGCTCCGAACCGGCGCTCCGCATCGTGATGGAGGCGGAGCCCGACATCCTGAATCACAACCTGGAGACCGCCGAGCGGCTTTACCGGCTGGCCCGTCCCGGCGGACGCTACCATCGGGCCCTGGAGCTGCTGGCCAGTGCACGCCGCATGTCACCTCCGGGCCTGACCAAGTCCGGAGTCATCCTGGGGATGGGAGAGGAATGGGACGAGGTGCTGACCTGCATGCGTGATCTCCGCCGCAGCGACGTGAACATTCTGACCCTGGGGCAGTACCTCCGTCCATCGCTGGCCCATATGCCGGTAGCGCGCTACTACACACCGGCGGAATTCGACGAGCTGCGCGAGATCGGTCTGGACCTGGGCTTCACCCATGTGCAATCCAGCCCGCTCACCCGCTCCTCCTACCACGCCTGGGAGCAAGCGAGCTCCGCCAGAGACGGAGCTCGTCCTGAGCGCAGCGAAGGATCTCTCGAAACCGCATCGGGGATCTCTGGTGGCTGAATCCACCGCCGCACGCCCGAAGTCAAAAGCCAAAGGGCTCGATCCCGCCCGCGCCGACGAGCATCGCAGCTGGCTTCGGCAAATGCTCCTGATTCGACGCTTTGAGGAAAAGGCGGGCGAGGCTTACAGCTTGGGGAAGATCGGCGGCTTCTGCCATCTGTACATCGGGCAGGAAGCGGTGGCCGTGGGAAGCCTCGCCGCGCTGGGGCCGGACGACTACATCACCTGCTCCTACCGCGAGCATGGCCATGCGCTCGCCCGCGGCATCTCAGCCCGCGCCGTGATGGCCGAGCTCTTCGGGAAGGCTGCCGGTTGCTCCGGTGGCAAGGGTGGCTCGATGCATCTGTTCGACGCCTCTCTCGGGTTCCTGGGCGGACACGGCATCGTGGGGGCGCATATCCCGCTGGCAACCGGGATGGCTTTCGCCGTCAAGTACCGCAACACATCGCAGGTCGCGGTCTGCTACTTCGGGGAGGCCGCAGTGAACAACGGTGCCTTCCATGAAGCGCTGAACATGGCGGCGCTGTGGAAGCTGCCCGCCATCTATCTCTGCGAGAACAACCGGTACGGCATGGGAACCGCGCTGGAGCGAGCCAGCGCGCTGTACGACATCTCCGAGCGGGCCTGCTCCTACGACATGGCCAACGAGGTGGTCGACGGTCAGGAAGTATTGACCATGTACGCGGCCATGGATCGGGCGGTCCAGCGGGCCCGCACCGACAAGTTGCCCACCCTGCTGGAGGTCCGCACCTATCGCTTCATGGGCCATTCCATGTCCGACCCGATTCACGGGCACTATCGGACCCGGGAAGAAGTCGAGGATCAGCGCAAGCGCGACCCCATCGCGGTCTGGTCTCGCCGGCTGATCGAGGCCGGACTCATGGACGAGGCCGGCGTCCGGGCCCTGGACAAGGAGGTCCTGGAGGAGGTCGAGGACGCGTACCGGTTCGCCGATCAGGCCCCGGATCCAGAGCCGGATGAGCTGCACCAGGATGTCTACGCAAATGGTTGATGACTGCCTCCGTTATCCATCGAGGACCAGCTGATGGCAGCGGTCACCTACCGAGATGCGCTGAACCAGGCGCTCCGCGAGGAGATGGCACGGGATGTCTCTGTCTTCCTAATGGGAGAGGAAGTCGGGGTGTATCAGGGTGCCTACAAGGTGAGCCGCGGACTGCTGGATGAGTTCGGACCCATGCGAGTAGTAGACACGCCGATCACGGAGCTGGGCTTTGCGGGCGTGGGAATCGGAGCCGCCATGGTTGGTCTTCGCCCGGTCATCGAATTCATGACCTGGAACTTTGCTCTTCTCGCCGTGGATCAGCTGGTGAACTCCGCCGCCAAGATGCGGTACATGTCCGCCGGCCAGGTGGGCGTGCCGGCGGTGTTCCGAGGACCGGGCGGCGCAGCGCTGCAGCTGGGGGCACAGCACTCCCAGGCCTTCGAGAGCTGGTACGCCCACATCCCCGGCCTCAAGGTGGTGATGCCGGCGACCCCGGCGGACGCCAAGGGGCTGCTCAAGAGCGCCATTCGGGATGATGATCCGGTGATCTTCATCGAGGGCGAGATGCTATACAACACCAAGGGCGAGGTCCCCGAGGGAGAGCATGTGGTTCCCCTCGGGCAAGCGGATATCAAGCGAGAAGGCTCGGACGTCACCCTGGTGTGCCACTCCAAGACCGTGAGCGTGGCACTGAAGGCCGC
>DASRIN010000101.1:0-9954 GCA_035649975.1 Gemmatimonadales bacterium | reverse complement strand
CGACACCGGCACCCCCGGCCTCCTGAACCAGATGTCGTCGATGGTGCGCACCATTGCGGCCTTCTATCCGGCGTTGTTGGCACTGACCGGTCTGGCCGGGCTCATGCTGGCGTGGACCTGGCACCGCCGGATTGCGCGACGGCCGCTCGGCCCTGCCCTGCCCGGGTTTGCCACGTTCGCATTCAACGATCAGCTGGTCTGGGGCTGGGTGGTGGGCCTCGGGCTCTGTCTCCTGCCGCTGCCTGAGGGAGGGAGAGCGCTGGGCTCGAACCTGCTGCTGGTCTGGGCCGTACTCTACGCCGCCCGGGGCCTGGCCGTATTTCGGGCCGGCGCCAGGCGAGTGCCGATGCCCGTCATCGCGACCCTCACCCTGGTGGCGATGTTCCTGCTGCCCTTTGTAGTCGGTGGCCTTACCCTGCTGGGCCTTGCTGATACCTGGCTAGATTTCCGACGGCGGCTCTCCCCGTCGGCTACCTGAGAGGACACCCATGATCGAAGTGATACTCCGCGAGGACATCAAGACGCTGGGCCGCGCCGGCGAGATGGTGCGGGTCAAGCCCGGCTACGCCCGCAACTATCTGCTGCCTCAGGGTCTCGCCTACGAAGCGACCGAGGGAAACAAGAAACGGATTGCCGCTGAGACGCGGGTGCGGGCCGCGCGCAATCAGGCAGAGCAGGCGGAGGCCGAGCGAGCGGCCGCCACCCTGCGCGAGGTGACCCTGACGCTCAGCGGCAAGGCGGGCGAGGAAGGGAAACTGTTCGGCTCCATCACCTCCCAGGACATCGCCGACGCCCTGGCCCAGCAGGGTCACACCGTGGACCGGCGCCGCATCGAGCTGGAGCACCCCATCAAGACCACCGGCACCCACACGGTGACCGTGCGCCTTCACCCCGAGGTTCACGCCGACGTCCGCGTCTCTGTTGTCGCCGAGTGAGCGCAGGAGCATGGCAGGGATCACCTATGTGGATGGTCCCCGTCTCGCTCGTGCGGTAGCGGCCGCGGCCGACTGGGTCGCTGCTGGGCGGGAGGAGATCAACCGCATCAACGTGTTTCCGGTGCCCGATGGCGACACCGGTACCAACTTCAGCCTCACCTTGCGCACCGTCGCCGACGCCCTCAAGGCGCTCGGCGACGCGCCGCTTCCGGAGACCGCGCGCACCATGGCTCAGGCCGGCGTGCTGGGTGCCCGGGGAAACTCCGGGATGATGCTGGCGCACTTTCTCCTGGGTTTCACCGATGCGCTGGGCCAGCGCGCCGTTGCCACCGCTCCAGACATCGCCCGTGCCATTCGGAGCGGAGCCGATCGCCTCTACGAGTCACTCGATGATCCCCGGGAAGGCACCATCCTGACAGTGGCCCGCGAAGCAGCGATTGCCGCAGAGCCTGTCGCCCGGACCTCGCCGGACCTGGGTGAGTTCATGCGGCGGCTGCTGGAAGAAGGCGAAGCGGCCCTGGCCCGGACTCCCGAGCTGATGCAGGTCCTGAAGGACGCCGGTGTGGTCGACGCGGGCGGCAAGGGCTTCGTGCGCATGCTCGAAGGAGTGGTGCGTTACATCAATGGCGATCCCGTGTCGGGAGCCACTCTGCCGGATGAGTCCGAGCCCCGGGTGTATATCCCCGCTGCGGCGGCAGATGTAGCAGCCGAACGAGACTTTCAGTTTTGCACCGAAGTGCTGGTCCGGGGCGAGCGACTGCCCTCAGCCAACGAGGTCCGCTCGGCTATGCACGCCTTCGGGGGCTCGACCGTGGTCGCGGTAGCCGGCGACATCCTCAAGATCCATGTGCACACGGATACCCCGGAGGCCGTCTTTACCTATGCAGCCCGATGGGGTCGAGTGGACAGCTCCAAAGCCCAGGACATGCGGGTCCAGCATCGGCAGCTGGCCCATCCGGACCGACGACCTGTGGGGATCGTCACCGATACATCGGCCGATCTGCCCGACAGCATTCTGGACCGGCTTCACATCTCGATGGTGCCGCTTCAGGTGGTCTTCGGTGGGTCCACTTTTCGCGACCGGGTAGAGCTGCGGCCCGAGGAGTTCTATCGGAAACTGCGAGCCTCGGCCGAGCTGCCGACCACCTCACAGCCCGCCCTGGCCGATTTCATCCAGGTATTCCGGGACGCCGGAGCGGAGGCCGACGAGGTAGTCGCGGTCCTGCTGGGATCGACCCTGTCGGGAACGTTCAAGGCGGCCCAATCGGCCGTTCGGGCGGCGGAACTGCAGGCGGTTCACTTGGTTGATAGCGGATCGGCTTCCCTGGGTGTGGGGCTCCTGGCCCTCCGGGGAGCTGAACTGGCGGAATCGGGGTGGAATGGCGCGCGGATTGCGGAAGAGCTCCGCCGGATCCGAGGCCGATCCGGTATGCTTCTGACGGTGGACCGCTACGACAACCTGCTTCGGTCGGGTCGGATCTCCCGGGCCAAGGCCTGGCTGGCCGGCATGCTGGACGTCAAGCCGATCCTGTCGTTTGATGGCGACGGGAACGTGGTGCCAGTCGAGCGGGTTCGTGGTAAGGAGAATGTGGAAGCGAGGGTGTTGGCGCTCCTGGATCAGCGGCTGACGCCCAGGCCCAAGGTGATTCGCTTCGGCGTTGCCCATGCGGATGCGCCGGACGTGGCCCAAAGGATTCAGGCCAAGCTGGTAGAGCGATATCGCCCTCGCGATTGTTTCATCAGCCTGGCCACCGGGGTGCTCGGCACCCACGTCGGTCCCGGCGCCTGGGGCATCTTTTATCAGGTTGAAGATGCAGACTCCCCTGGGAAGCAGAGGACCCACACAGGATGATTCAGGATGTACCGGCCCGCGTTGCGCCGCCCCCCGAGGCGCTTCGCCTGGCTCTGGACGCCATACAGGATTTGAGAGGCAACCATCTCGTCGTGCTCGATCTGCGCGGTTTGAACGATGCCACTGACTTCTTCGTGATCGCCTCCGGAACCTCGGATGCGCATGTGCGCGGTATCGCTGAGTCGGTCATGGAAAAGCTGGACTTGCGGGGCCATCACACCCATCACGTCGAAGGGCTGACCGGCGGCCGCTGGGTCCTGCTCGATTTCGTGGATTTTGTGATCCACCTGTTCCATCCCGAGACCCGCTCCTTCTATCAGCTCGAGCGGCTCTGGGACGATGCACCCGAGCTGCTGATCAGCTCCACCTAGCCTGAGGTTGTCTATGTTCGGACGCGCCGCTCCGGCCCTCTTAATTCTGTGCCTGGCTCCTGGACTGCTGCAGGCCCAGTACTTCGGGCGCAACAAGGTCCAGTACAGCAGCTTCGATTTCAAGATCATCCAGACCGAGCACTTCGACGTCTACTACTACGAGCGCGAGCGGGTGGCCGCCATGGACGCCGCGCGCATGTCGGAGCGGAGTTACGCCCGTTTGTCCAAGGTCCTGAATCACGAGTTCCGGGAACGCAAGCCCATCATCCTGTACGCCTCGCACTCCGACTTCCAGCAGACCAATGCCCTGGGGGAGGCGCCCGGCGAAGGGACCGGCGGTGTCACCGACTTTCAGCGCAATCGCGCGGTGATGCCCTTCACCGGCTCCTACTCCGAGTTCGAGCACGTGCTGCAGCACGAGATGGCCCACCAGTTCCAGTACGACACCTGGTCCCGCGGCCGGGCCGGCGCCGGACTCGGCACCCTCATCGGGATCAATCCTCCGCTGTGGTTCGCCGAGGGCATGGCCGAATATCTCTCGCTGGGGCCGATCAATCCCGAGACCGCCATGTGGCTGCGGGATGCCTCCCTGGAAGGCAACCTGCCCACCATCGAGCAGATGACGCTCGATCCCTACCGATATTTCCCCTACCGCTTCGGCCACGCACTGTGGTCCTACATCGGCGAGCGGTGGGGCGATGAAGCCGTGGGAGCCATCCTCAAATCCACCTTGGCCGGCGGGATCGAGGGAGCCTTTCGCCGCACGATTGGCCTCACCCTCGACCAGCTCTCGGACCAGTGGCGCGATGCGGTGCAGAAGAAATATCTCCCCGAAATCGGCGCGCGGGTGAGAGCACGGGCGATCGCCAACGAGCTGCTCACGGAGAAGCGGTCGAAGGGCACGCTGCATCTGGCCCCTGCTTTGTCTCCTGACGGATCTCAGGTCGCGTACTTCAGCGAAAAGGACTTCTACTTCGTCGACCTCTACCTGGCCGACGGCAATACCGGTCAGGTAAAGCGGCGGATCCTCAAGTCGGGCGTGAGCAGCAACTACGAGACCTATCGCTTCATCAACTCCCAGGCCAACTGGTCGCCCGATGGCAAGTATCTCGCCTTTGCCGCCAAGCACGGGGCACGCGACGATATCGTGATCGTTGACGTCGCTCGCAACAAGAAGGTGAAGGGCATCGAGCTCAAGCTCAGCGGGGTCACCACACCCTCCTGGAGCCCGGATGGGCAGCAACTGGTGTTTACCGGGTACGACGGAGGCTTGAGCGACCTGTTCGTGGTCGACCGGGATGGCAAGAACCTCCGCCGGCTGACCCAGGACAAGTACGCCGATTTGCACCCGGTCTGGTCGCCCGACGGTCGCACGATCGCCTTTGCCACCGACCGCGGAAGCGGGACCAATTTCAACACCCTTGCCGTTGGAAATATGCGGATCGCGCTTTATGACCTGGACATGGGGTCGATCCGGCTGCTCGACCAGATGGACCGGGGCAAGAACGTCAGCCCTCAATGGGCCCCGGACGGAAAGTCCATTGCCTTCGTGTCCGACCGCAACGGCGTCAGCAACATTTTCCTGTATGACCTCGGTCAGAACGCGCTCTATCAGATTACCGACTTCTATACCGGAACCCAGGGCATCACTCCGCTCTCGCCGGTGCTCTCCTGGGCGCCGAAGGCCGACCGCCTGGCCTTTGTGTACTTCGAGAAAGGCACGTACGACGTGTACAGCCTTTCGAATCCGCGCGGGCTGAAGCGTCATCCCTACCGGGACACGGCGCCGGACAGCAGCGGCGTCCTGGCCACCACAGCGGTCATTCCGGTCGACACGACCCGTTCGCTGCAGGTTCCGGAGGAGGTTCGGCCGCAGGTCGGTGAAGGGGGCTCGATCTACCGGACGCCCCAGGGATTCCGTTCCTCCAGTGAAGTCACCCGGACCGGGGATACCAGCTTCGTGGCCCCGCCGGTCTCGATTGCAGCGCTGCTCGACTCGGCCAGCTACAGCCTGCCCGACACCAGCGAGTTCAGCGTTAAGAAGTACAAGGTCAGCTTCACACCCGACTACATCGCCCGCCCGTCGATTGGCTACGCGCGAGACAACTTCGGCCGCGGCGTCTTCGGCGGCACCGCGATATCGCTGAGCGACATCCTGGGCAATCATTCGCTGATCTTTGCCGGGTACGTGAATGGCCGGATCAGCGAGGCCCAGGTGATGGCGGCGTACGCCAACCAGTCCCGCCGGATCCAATGGCTGACCGGCATCTCGCAGGAGCCCTACTACTTCTATGAGCCTAGCCAGATCCGAGTCGATGCGCCGGTTCAGGGGCTGAACACGTTCGTCACCAACGTCCGCCGTCTGGTGGTGCGATCCGCGTTCGGGCTGGCGTACTATCCTATCAGCCGCTTTCAGCGCATCGAGGGCAATCTCCGGTTTGCCAACGTGGACGACGCCCTGCTGAGCATCCTGGAGCCGTATGACCCGGGGTCCGGCTTCGCCACTGCGGAGCCGGTTCTGGAAACGGTCAACCGTCCTGGCGTGAACTACGTGCAGCCTTCCATGGCGCTGGTGTTCGACAACTCGCTCTTCGGATACACCGCGCCGTTCTACGGCCAGCGCTGGCGGATCGAACTGGCCCACACGATGGGCGACTGGCGCTACTCCCAGATCACGGTGGATTATCGCCGGTACGATGGGATTGTCGGGCCCATCGTCTTCGCCACCCGGTTGCTCTATTTCGGCCGCGTCGGGCGCGATGCCGATCGCTTCCGCGTTTTTGCCGGGAGCACCGAGCTGCTCCGGGGGAATACCTCCGGCTCGTACCGGCGCCACGAATGCCTGAACGCAAACGACAGTAACACCGAGACCGGGTGTGCCGAGCTGGATCGGCTGGTGGGTACCCAGTTTGGAGTGGCAAGCGCGGAGCTTCGGTTCCCGATTCTGACTCCTGCCATTCACTTCGTCCCCCAAGGCCTCCCCCCGATTGAGGGAGGGCTGTTTTACGATGTGGGTATGGCCTGGGACGGGCGGTCGGACCTGCGATGGAATCGGCGGCCGGGTGACGACCCGACACGGGTCCGCACACCGCTACAGGTCATGGGCGTCTCGATCCGGACGAACCTGTTCGGCTTCATGATTGCACGACTCGACTACGCCATCCCGCGGAACCGGCCCGGGGTGGGCGGACTGTGGACCTTCAGCTTCGGGCAGGGGTTCTAAAGATCGGGGAGACTCCGCTATCTTCCGTCGTGCGTTTCCAAGCTACAATCCTTGCTTCGCTCCTTGTCGCTGGATGCGGTGGCTCGCCGGATCTCGCGGTCGGGAATCCTCCTGCCTCCTCGCGGGTGGTGGCTGGCGTCAGCGTCCTCAGAATTCCCCGGGAAGGTGGCCTGGCCCGGCTCTACCGGATTCCCGCGCTCGACTCCGCGGCCTGGAAGCTCACCGAGCGACTGCCACCGGTTGACCATCCGATCGGCGCGGATGCCGAGCAGGGTCTCGTCTTCGTGCTCGACCGGAAGAACAACGTGGTGGCCGTTGACCTCGACAGCCGTAGGGTGCGGACCTTCCTCGAGAACGTACGCTACGCCACGCTGGGGCCCGACGGCGCGCTCTACGCAGTCGACACCGCAAGCTCTGTAGTTCAGCTGGTACGCCGCACCCCGGTCCGCTTCCGCTCCAAGCTGCAGGGCAAGCCGGCCGAACTGTATGGCACCATGAATGGAGCGCTGCTCGCTCGGCTGGCCGGCAATCGCCCAGCACTCGAATTTCTCGGCTCGGACCAGGCGCCGACCTCGATTCCCCTGCCCGCCGGGAGTGTATCTCCGAGCTTCCTCGGCGATCAGGTGGCGGTCGCGGCCGACACCGCCGTCATCATCTACACCCCGCACGACAAGTCGAAGCCCAAGGTCATTCCGATCGAGGGCGATGCCCGCGCAGTGATGTTTTCCCCCTCGGGGCACCGGCTCTACGTCGCCCGCGCCGCGGCGCCGCTCCTGATCCTGGATCGATTCGAGGGCACCCCGCTACGTGAGATCGAGCTGCCCGGTCCCGCTCGGGGGCTGCGGAGCGATCTCTACGGCAGCTGGCTTCTGGTCCAGCCCGAACATGGTGACTCGGTCTGGGTAGTCGATGTTGGTACCGGGAAATACTTCGGGGCCACCGCGACGCGATGGACCGATGACCTGCCGGCAGTAGCCTCTCCGCACACATTGCTCGTGCGCCGAGGAGCGGATCTGGTGGCACTCGATCTCGCTTCCAGCGGATTCACCGAGGTCGGCAGGGTCGCCCAAGGCGCGACCGACTTCTGGCTTCCGATTGCTTGGCACCCTCCCCAGGAGGACCAGATCCAGATGGATGCAGACTCGGCGGCGCTGGCAGAAGCCGATAGCGCTGGCCGCCGTACCAGCGTCTACCTCCAGGTGAGCAGCTCGCAGAATCCCACCTGGGCGAGCGAGCTCTCCGAAAAGCTCCGAGCTGCCGGGCTACCGGCCTCCGTGCTGACCCCCCGGCGCGCAGAAGAGGCCTACCGCGTGGTGCTTGGCCCTTACGCCACTCGCGAGCAGGCCGAGGAGACCGGCCGCAAGCTGGGCATGCCCTCATTCATCGTGACAGCACAGGACCAGTCGGCTCAATAGCGTTCACCCTTCGTGGGGGGCAGATCGCATGAGGCTCACCAAGCTGGAGCTCTCCGGCTTCAAGTCGTTTGCGGACACCGTGACGCTGACATTCGAGGACGGCGTCACCGCCATCGTAGGACCCAACGGCTGCGGCAAGTCCAACGTCTCCGATTCGGTTCGCTGGGTGCTCGGTGAGCAGTCGGCCCGGCTGCTGCGCGGAGGCAAGATGGAAGACGTGATCTTCCAGGGTGCCGCGGCCCGCCGCCCGGTGAACGTGACCGAAGTCTCTCTCTACCTCGACAATAGTGACGGCGACCTCCCCATTGCCTACCGCGAGGTGGTGGTCACCCGCCGGCTTTCGCGCTCCGGTCAGAGCGACTACCTGCTCAACGGCTCGCCGGTGCGGCTGCGCGACGTCCAGGACCTGCTGCGGGGCACCGGCCTCGGCAGCGACGCCGGCGTAGTGATCGAAGCCAAGATGATCGACCTGCTCCTTTCCGACCGGGCCGAGGAGCGGCGCTCGCTCTTCGAGGAGGCGGCCGGGATCGGGCTCTACCGGGACCGGAAGCACAGCACGGAACGCCGGCTGGAGGAGACTGCCGTCGATCTCCAGCGGGTGGAGGATCTGATCGCCGAGGTGCAGTCTCAGATCCGGAGCCTCGCCCGGCAGCGCGGAAAGGCCGAGCGCCATGCCAAGCTCCAGGAGGAGAAATTCCTGGTGCAGGTCACCCTGGCTCGCCGTCACCTCGACCGCCTGGCCACCGAGGCCGCCGGCATGGAGGCACGCTACGGCCAGCTGACCGAACTGGTGCCCGCGCTGCGCCAGCGGTTGGCTCAGCGGGAGACCCGGCGCGATGAGTGGTCCCGTGCCCGATCTGCGTCGGAGGGGCGGCGGACGGAACTGACCCACCGGCTGGCGGCTCTTCAGGTTGAGATCGGCAGGCTCGATGGTGATCTCGCCCTTGCCGCCGAGCGGCTCGGGAATGCCTCGTCCCGGCGGCTTCGCGCCGCCGAAGAACGGGCCCAGATGGAGCAGCGGGCCGCCCAGGCTGCACTCGAACAAGCGGCCGCGGCAGAAGACCACGACGTCGCCGCAGCCGAGCATACCCGGATCGGGCGAGAGCTGGTCGGGAGGGCGGAGGCCGAAGAGGCCGTACGGCGCCGCTTGGGTGAGCAGCGAGCCGTGGTCCGCCAACTGGAGCAGGACCTCCAGACCCAGGCCCAGACGCTGAAGTCGCTGGAGGGCGAGCGGGCCGCTATCGAGGGCGAGCTGGCCAGCCTTCGGGAGCGGCTCGCCCAAGCGGAGGCCCATCGCACCGGTTTGCGTCAGGAGCTGGCTGAAGCCGAGAGGCGCCGCGATGCCGCGATCGCGAGGGCCGACACCCTGAGCCACGACACCCGGCGAGCCACTGCCGCGGGTGAGCATGCCCGCCATCTGGTGGCGGAGGCCAGGCAGCGCGAGGCCATGCAGCGCGCCGACCGGCGACAGGCGGAGGAAACCGTGGCCCAGCTGGCCGCCCGGCGCCAGGCGTTGGAAGAACTGGAGCGCGACCGCGTCGGGCTTGCGCCCGGCGCCGCAGCGCTGTTGGACGTTCGGGAGCAGTTCGATGGAGGAGTGCTGGGACCGCTCAGCGATTTCGTGACCACCGGGCCGGAGAACGCGGAACTGGCAGAACGCCTGCTGGGCGAATGGATGCATGCCGTCCTGGTTCGTGACTCTGCCGCTGTCGACGCGGTGCAAGAGTGGCACGCGCAGCATCAACCCGGACCTCTGGTCCTCCTTCCGGTGGAACCCGGTCCAGCGTCATTCTCTGCCGCGGACAGTGCCCACGATCGAGTCCATGCTGAAGGACCCGCGGCTGAATGGGTGCGGGCTGCGCTGGCGGGGTCGGAGGTGCTGGACGAGAGTGGCCGGGTGCTCCGCCGGGCTAGCGGCGCCATCTTCCTCTCCGGCGTGGGTGCTCCGTTCGGTCCCATCCGCCGGCGCGCCGAGCTGGCTACGCTGGTGCAGGAAGTCGAATCCGCAGAGCGGGCGCTGGCCGCGACCGAGGAGAGTTTGCGGGACACCGTGGATCGGCTGGTGAGCCTGGAGGAGCAGCTCGCGGCCGCAACGGCCGAAGTCGAGCGGGCCCGGGAGGTGGAGCGACAGGCTGTTGCCGTCCGGGAAGACACCCTG
>DASRIN010000100.1:0-4651 GCA_035649975.1 Gemmatimonadales bacterium | reverse complement strand
AAGCTCAGCACCGAGAGCGGCGTCAGCGGCACTCCGGCGTTCATGGCGCCGGAGGTGGTGCTCGGCGCCGCCGACACCGATCACCGGGTGGACCTGTATGCGCTAGGCTGTGTGGCGTACTGGATGCTGACCGGCAAGCTGGTCTTCGAGGGAAGGAGCGGGGTGGAGGTCATGTACCATCACGCCCACACGCCGCCGCCCCGGCCCTCGGCCAGGTCCGAGCTGGCGATTCCGGCTCCGCTGGAGGAGCTGGTGATCGAGTCTCTGGAGAAGGACCCGGGCCACCGGCCGGCCAGTGCAGAGGCGGTGAGCACCCGGCTGGTCGCTGTCCCCCTGGAATCGCCCTGGACCGCTGAGCGCGCGGAGCGCTGGTGGGCGATGCACCGGCCGCTGCCGCCGGACGCGCGCCGGGTGGCCGAGGTGCTCCTGTCGCAGGAAGGGAGGGAGTTGCGGATCGGGCCCCGGGTAAGGCCGATGGGCTAGGGTGGAGATCTCTCGGTCAGCGCGTGACCCACGAGGTATATCAGACTTCCCACCAGCAGCACCGCCCCCACGGCCAGAAACTCGGTACCCGTGCTGTGAGAGGCCACCCAGAATAGCGCAGCAATCGCCAGCAGGGGGACAACCGCGGCGAGGGGCCCGGTCCGCTCACTCAGCGCCCACGCCGCCGCACAGCAACCGAGATAGACCACGATGATAGCGATGCTGGCTATCGGGGCCAGCACCGCGAAGGAACCGGTCATGGCCAGCAGCGCCGCGGCCAGAGCGTGCAGGAAAATCGCTACGTGAGGCGCGCGAGTGTCCGGGTGAACGGCGGCCAGCCGTCGCGGGAGGAGACCGTCCCGGCCGAACGCGAACAGGATGCGCGAGGCCCCCAGCGTGTCGCCGGCCAGGTAGCCGAACATGGAGATGGCGCCGACGGTGAGCAGGAGCGCGCGACCGCCGGAGCCTCCCTTCGCAAGTGCGTCGGCCAGCGGCGCCGGTGAATCCGCGAGACCCGCCCCCAGCGCCCCCTGCGCGACGAGGTGGATGGTGACGTACAGCAGCACGACGAACGCCAGGGCCCCGGCCAGGGCGCGAGGCACGGTGCGGGCGGGATCGCGGATCTCACCACCCGCGCAGAGCGGCACCTCCATGCCCGCTAGCGCGAATATCGTCAGCACCGTGGCCCGCCCGAGACCGCCGGCGTCGCTCGGCCAGGTGAAGTCGAGGTTGTCGGCTCGGACGTAGCGAGCGGCGAGCAGCACGAACAGGAGGAGGCCGGCGGACTTGGCGATCGCCGCGCCCGAGGCGAGCCGGGTGCCGGCGACGACTCCCCGGATGTTGACCACGGCCAGCCCTGTGAAGAGCAGTACCAGCGCCGCCCCGCGCGCGACCGGCACCGCGAGCCACGGCAGCATCGTGCTCAGCGAATCCACCAGCGCCGCCGCGACCGCGGCGCAAGCGAAGACCACCGCGAGCCAGGTCAGCAGTCCCGCCAGGAACCCTGGGTACCTCCCGAAGGCGCTCTCGACGTAGGCATAGGGGCCGCCGCTCCGGGCCGTTCTCCGCCCTCCCTCGGCGAAGGCGAGAGTCACGAGTCCCATCACGACGGCGCCGGTGAGGTACGCCGCGGGGGCGGAGGTGCCGAGCTCACGGGCGAGGACAGCGGGGAGAACGAAGATGCTCCCGCCCACCACGATGTTGACGATGCTGGCAGCGAGACCGCCGGTGCCGATCACGCGTCGGAGCGACTCGTCGGCTTGGGTCACCGCTTCGGTCATCACGGGCTTGGTCTGGGGGTGGTGGAAGATGCCGGGAAAGGCACGGTCCGGCTAGGCGCGGCGCGTTTCATCACGCGCACACGCCGTCGCCCTTGAGGAGCTGGTCATGGAGTGCCTGGAGAAGGACCCGGCGCGCCGGCCAGCGCCGAGGCGGTGAGTATCCGGCTGGACACTATTCCTCTGGAGGCACCCTGGACGGTCGAGCGGGCGAGCGCTGGTGGGCGATGCACCGGCCTCTGCCGGCGGACGCGCGCCGGGTGGCAGAAGTGCTCCTGTCCCGGGAGGGGCGGGAGTTGCGGATCGGACCCGGGTAAGGCCGAGGGGGTAGACTACAGTTGCCCGGCTCCTGATTTCTCCGGGAGCCGGGCGCTCACAGACACCGAGGATTACTCAGAGGACGGGACCGCCGCCAGTGAATCCCTTCCTCCTAGAGGGAGCCAATGAATCCCTGCTTCCTCCTAGAGGGAGCGATCCTCTCCTCCAGCTCTTCCAACGACAACTCGATCGACTCGGCATCCTTCCCCGTTGCGCGGCGGATCTCGGCCTTCTGCTCCGGAGTCAAAGTGAGGCGGATCCCATCCTTGGAGTTGTCCATAATACCCTCGTGATTTGCGTCGGTTACCAGGCTAGTCCAGCGAGTAAGGTCTCAATGTCTAGCCGAGCCGTGAATTTAGCGTGAATGGATACATCGGCGGAGTGGGGCGCCAGGTTACTGGGAGCGGCCAGAGGAGTTCGCCAGAGACGATGCACCCGGCCTCTGCCGAGGGACGCGCGCCGGGTGGCGGAAGTGCTCATGTCCCAGGAAGGCCGGGAGTTGCGGATCGGGACACGGGTAAGGCCCATGGGGTAGCCTCTCGTCGGATCCGGGATTTAACTGGAGTGGTCAGGGAGGGAATTGAACCCCCGACACGCGGATTCGCAGACCGCGTCAGGCACAATCTGTTTAGGCTAAATGCTTCCAGATGGCAGAGGTTGGCCAATTCACGCGCCTTGAGCGCGGCGGACCGCTTTTAGCGACGACCTGGCCGGTCGAAACATCCCCAATTAGTCGTCTAATCGTTACCGAATCGACCACCACATCGATCAAGTCTGGGTCAAATTGGGTGCCCTTGCATTTCTGCAGTTCATCGATAACTACGTCAACAGGCAAGCGCGTGCGGTAGGGGCGGTCGGTAGTCATTGCGTCGATTGTATCCGCAATAAGAATAATCCGTGCACCTAGTGGTATGTCTTTGCCAGCAACACCGTCGGGATACCCCTGACCATCCCAACGTTCATGGTGATGTCTAACTGAGCTCTGAATAAAGCCGTGAAATTTCGAGATGATCCCAACAAGATCGGCACTCTTTACCGAATGCGTTTGCATGAGAGCCGTCTCTTCATCGCTCAGGCGCCCCTCCTTACGAAGCAAAGGTGCGAATTCTTCGTGGATCTTGCCTACGTCGTGTAGTAGAGCAGCTGTTTCTATTTCCTCAATGGCTCGTGCCGGCAAACCTAGCTCCACGGCCAGCGCTCTAGACATTTCGCTTACCCGAAGAGAATGTCCGGACGTGTAGGGATCTCGCGCCTCGATGGCCTTTACCATGACCTGGAGCAGCTCCTGACCACTGTCCTCAAGCTGATGATACAGCCCGTATACGTGACGCACTGCTATTATCGGAAGAATTACCAAAAGCAGTCCGAAAGAACCGAATCCAAGCGACTGCTCCGAGCGGATGTAGATCCAAGCCACTAAGACGCCGACAAAGCTTGACGACAAATCGTACGCCAGGACTCCCCGTGTGTTGAGATTCCAGACCTCTCGAAATGAGCGCCCAGAGCTCAACGCCACCGCACCGCTAACAGCAGCAGAGTTGGTTATGAAGTACACGACTGCGAAGGCAACAAATAAACCTAGATCCCGTTGTACTGCCTCTGAAGCCAGAGTAGCTCCGCTCTCGAGATAAGCTGGCGGTAAGCCACCGCCTAAAGACGTGTATACAAGAGCGGCCAGGGAGACCGCCAATGCCCTCTGCGCGATGTTGAAGACAAATTTTATGTGCGTAGTGTTGCGAGCCCATTCATCAAAAAAACTGGAACCCGCTGTAACAAGGGCCGCCCACCAACCCCCAAAAAGAAGGGCACTCGCAATGTGAATGATGAAGGAGGTGGAACCCTTAGCGGCGATTCGCAAACGAGTGTGAACACCCTCAAGCAACGTTGCGACGAAGAGAAACGTGATCATTGGCCACCAGCCAGGGAATGGCAAGCGGACCGACCACACTGCCATGCCTGAGAGGCAGGACAGGAGCGCGATGGTAGCTACGAACAGACGAATTTTCGTCTGACGAGTCATGGGTGTGAGGAATGGGAATCCCGGCCCGATTCAAATCTTTAGAGCCAGCCTTGCGTGTCCCCTCGACCGAGCAGAAGGGCAAAGAAGGCACCTACCTTGGCGATCAAACTGCCTTTCAACATGAGCGTCACCCCCCTTCAAGACAAAAGACCTCGGGAAGTGGCAAGCCTCGCTATGGCCTACCTGACGCTCCGCTCGCAGTTGTTCGCTCGTCTCCGCTAGTGCTGCTTGCCCCGCGAAGACCGGGATCCCCTTTCCTTTTCTCCTTCCATGTGTATAGGAATGCTGCGTCTAAGTTTCGGCTAATACCTCGAATTGGATGAGCACACGCCGCGACGCCGCCTGGGGAGGGTCGCTGCGATGCTGCCTGGGTTGTGGTCCTATGAATTGGTTCGGACGACAGGGGTGCGTCCGACTTACCTATATACTGCCAGGTACTTAGGTCGTCTAGTCGGCTACTCGGGCCTTCTGGCCTCGGTCCACCGGTTGGTCGCGTCCAGGACCGCAAACACGGCCGCCCGCTCCGGGCTCTCCTTGATCTCCGCGGTCCCGG
>DASRIN010000099.1:0-7335 GCA_035649975.1 Gemmatimonadales bacterium | reverse complement strand
AAGCGGAGACCCTCGCCGTCGAGCTCGCCCCGGATGATCACATACCCCAAATGACCGGGGCGATACGCCCGCTTCAGGGTGGAGCCGGTCCGAAGTGAGATCAGTTCCGTGCCTCCCCCAGCCGGCGACGAGAACAGCTGCTTGATCTCGAGCTCTCCCTCCTGCCGCCACTGGCCGGAGCCAGACAACACGAAGACGAAGCTCTCACCGGTCACCCGATCCAGCAGCCGCCCACGTAGATCGTCTGGCGGGGTCAGGGGCTCGGTTCCTAGCGCCAGAAGCGCGGAGGTTTCGCGTAGCTCGCGCAGCTCGCCGGCGCAGTCGTCGCACCCGGCCGCCAAGTGCGCGGCGAGGGCCCCATCGGGATCGGCATCGCGCAAGCCGAGGGCGTAGGCCCCCAGCCGGTCGGCCAGTGCGTCCGGGTGGCTCACTATACCGTTTCCCGCCGTACGGTGTGCTCCAGCTCTTTGCGGAATGTTCGTAGCCCGTGACGAATGAGTCGGTGCACCTCTTCGGAGGTCAGGCCGAGCTGGTCGGCAATCTGGGCGACGCTGCGGCCGCTTCGCGAGGCCAGCACGACAGCCTCGTCTTCGCGCTCGTCCAACCGATCGAGGGCCGCCTGCACCCGTGCGGTCCGCAGCGGCTCCGGGCAACGCAGTAACCGTCGGGTCAGCGGTACGTCACCAGCCCGGTCTTGGAGGGTCCTGGGGTTGGGGATGTCGTTCGCCGATTGCAGGGCCATGGCCCAGGAGCGGCAGCGTTCCAGCAGCCAGGGTGAGAGGGCCGGGAGCCGGCCCAGGGAAGCGCGCTTGTCCCACAGCTCGGCGAAGGTCTCCTCGACCGCGCCTTCAGCCTGCCGCGGATTCTCGCATATGCCAAACGCGACGGCATAGAGCGTGGGACCCGTGAGGTCGAACAGCTCAGCCAAAGCTGCCTCGTCTCCCTCGGCGATCCAGCGAGCCAGCTGGCGTTCGGCGGCGGCGCCGTCGGGCGCGGACGCCTGGCGTCGAGACGGCGAGTAACCGGTGGATGGAGACGTGGAGCTCACAGTCGGCCAGCAGTCACGGAGGCAACGGGAAAACAAAAGGGTGTTGCTAAATACCGGGGGTAGCTGGGAGGCGTCAAGTCGGCGGCTCGAGAGCTACTTGCGGGTGAGATTATAGGTGAGGATCTGCTCCTGGCTATCCTCTCCCGGCCCGGAAACCAGGATGGTCAAGCGGTTCTTGGCCACCCGCTGATAGCTGATCCTGGTCGGGAAATCATGGGCCAGGTTTTCGAACACGGCTCGGCGGTTCTGGGCATCGTACTCCGCCAGCGGAAAGGATACTGAAGACTTGCCTTCCGGAAACGGAGTGAGCACCAGCGTGTCGCCCCGCTGCTCGAACCGCTCGAATTCGAAGCCTGACGGCTTTCCCTCTTCGGTGTACTTGCTGGCGCTGAGGATCTGTCCACCTTCCGGTCCAGTATAGTGGGCCTCGAAGTCCCGGCCTCCAATGCGGCCCTGCCAGATGCCCTGAAGCCAGGAGAGGTCGGATACAGTAGGCGGGGCAGCGGGGCGGCGGGGCAGCGGGGCAGCGAGCGAGAGAATCAGTCCGAGCGGAATAAAAAGGGCCATGCGCATCTGAAACTCCGGAAGGTGTCTCGCAGTTGGCCTGTCGGGCGGCCCCGCTGCCCCGCTGTCCCGCTTACCCGCGTCTATTGATACTGGATATACATCGGCTTGGGATACAACTCCAGCACCTGCTCTGGGGTCATCATCGGCTTGTCGTTCTTGTAGAAAAGCTTGAACCCGGTGTACTGGACCGGATGCCGCACCACGAACCAGCGGTATGCTCCCATCTTGCTTCCGGGCGGCCCCCAGCCATCCATGTCTATCACCACCTGGACCCGCGGATCCAGCCGGATCTGGGAGGCGTTGGTCAGCATGTTTCGGGTGAAGCGGTGGACCACCAGCACCTTGGGCGGCAGCTGCTGTTCCTCCACGATCCGGGCCAGCACATCCACCGCGTGATTCACCTCGGAGGCGTCCATCCGGCCCATCCAGTCGGTACCCGGCCTCTTGCCGTCCTTCATGGCAAACTCGGGATCCAGGGCCAGGTGGACATACGGCCGTTTGAGGTAGGGCACCAGCACCTTCAGCTCCTCCTCCACGGTGCTCACGCCGACCTGGATATCGAGGAAAATCAGCCACCCGCGCTCCTCTGCCCACCCGGCCACCCGATTGATGATGCTGTCAGACATCTGGAGCCGATATTTTCGGGCCGGTCCGGGATACCCCTGCGCAACCGTGGCGATGAGATGCAAGGCCGGCAGCACCTTTTGCCCGCTGTCTGCCGCGGCCCATTCGGTGGCCACCTTCTCCAGGCGCCGCAGCATTTCCTTCGGCGGAAGCTCACCCAGGATGCCCATCCGGCTCGACAGAGGATTGCCGTAGAACGCCACAATGCGATGCTCGGGTATGATCGACTCGGGCAGCGGCGGCGGACCCTTTACCGGCCAACGCGCGGAGTCGCTGGGACTGATATTGAAGGCGCTTCTTTTCGGCTTGAGAGCGGCACCTGTCTGGGGCCTGGAGCGGGTGGTGGAGGAATCGGCCTTGGCAGACCGGGCCCTTCTGCTCGCCTCCAGGATGGAGTCCAGGAGGGTGGTGGTATCCATGGAATCGGCCGGCGGCTCGGGGGGCGTGCTCCGGGGAATCAAAATCGGCCGGGGGCTCCAGAGCGTGGGCTGGACCTCCCAATCCTGCGTGCTGTCCGCGGTTTGGGCCGAGGCACCGGCCGGAGCATTGCCACAGCCTATCAGCCAAACGGTGGCAAATGCAGCGATCGTGGTAGAGCGCAACATGCGGCTTACCGGGGAGTGGTGGTCCATGAGCCTGGGTCACCTGGAACACGGATGGAAAGCGACGCCCGGTAACAACCTGCAAGGCAAGGGCCAGATTCCGGATGCACGGTCAGGTTGACTCGGCATCCCGGTAGGACACGTCCAGGGTCATCCCGTCCCGGGCGATCGTCGTCTCCGGAAACACCGCGCGCGCCTCGGCCAGGAGCTCCGAAGTATCTCGGTTATAGCGCGAGCTGATGTGGGTCAAAACCAGCCGCCGAGCCCCAGCTTCGAGCGCCACCCGGGCAGCTTCGGCCGCAGTCGAATGCCCGGTCTCCCGGGCCCGTTCCGATTCATCACCGCCGAAAGTGGCCTCGTGGATCAGGAGGTCGGCGCCCCGGGAGGCCTGGATGACCGACAGGTTGGGACGAGTGTCGCCGGTATAAACCAGGACTCGGCCCGGCCGGGGGGCGCCTACCAGGTCGCCGGGGGCGATTGTACTCCCGTCCTCGAGCGTCACCGGCTTTCCCTTATGCAGCTGACCCCAGAGCGGACCCTCGGGAATGCCGAGCGCCCGCGCGCGCTCGGGGTTGAACCGGCCCAGCCGGGTATGCTCAGCCAGCGCGTACCCCACCGTATCCGCCCGGTGCTCGGTCTCGAAGACGACGATGTCATAGGAATCCCGGGCCAGGCAATCTCCTGGTTTGATTTCTACAATCTCGATGGGAAACTTGTTTCGCTCGATGCCCAGTGAAATGGCGGCGCCGAGCACCCGCGAAGCTCCCTTGGGACCGTAGAGTACCACCGGGGCGGTCCGGTCCTGCAGCCCCATGGTCCGCATGAGACCGGTGACACCCAGAAGATGGTCGGCGTGGTAATGGGTAAAGAAGATCTCCCGAAAGGCAAACCCCACCCCATAGCGCATCATCTGGCGCTGATTCCCCTCGCCGCAATCGAAGAGGATGGTTTCCCCTTCCCGCTGCACGGCCAGGCCTGCCACGTTGCGATCGATGGTGGGGATGGAGGCGGCGGTTCCCAGGAAAGTGACGCTTAACATGGCGGGAAGATACTGCGTAAGCACCGCTCACTGCTCACCGCTCACCGCTCACGCTTTTAGAACAGCTTAACCGTCACCCCCACCTTCCCCGGATGCTTTGTCAGCTCGTCCAGTAACGCCTTCATCGACTGGGAGACCTCCCGCATGTCGTAGTAGAGACCGCTGTCGGTCGCGAGCTTGCCGAGGGTACCCTGGCCACGGTTGAGGGCAGCGAGAGTGGAGTCGAGCCTGGCGGTCATGGCCGCCAGGTTTGCGGTCAGGGTATCGGTGCGATTGAGCGTCCGGTCAAGCGCGGGATGGGCAAGCGTGCTGTCGAGGCGGGTGGTCACTTGGCGGAACGCGGCCATAGTGCGGGTGAGCTCGGCGGTAGGGCCCCGAGTCGAGTCGCCGTAGATCTGCATGGTTCGCTGAGCGGCCTTCAACGTGCCTTCCAGCGCCGTCAGCGTCGAGCGGAGTTGCTCCGCGGTCTCCTTGTTCACGATGGCCTGGGCGCCGATCAGGATGCTGTCCGCGCGGTCGCTCAGCTCCATGGCGCGGCCCGAGAGCCCGAGGTCCTGGGTTCCCAGGATGACCTTGCCGGGGGGCAGGAATTCCCCGGCGCGGCCCGGGTCGAAGTCCACGGCGTAGTCACCAACCAAAGTGACCGAGACGATCTTGGCATCCGCATCTACCCGGGGGCGGATCTTGGGTGGCAGGCTGGCGGTTACCAGCACCTTGCCCACGTCCACGAACTCGATTCGCTCGACCTTCCCTACGTTCACCCCGGACACCCGAACCGGCGACGCCCGCTTGAGGCCGCTCACGTTGGCGAACTGAATGCGAACCAGGTTATCCGAGGAGACCGAACGCCCGCTCAGCCACATCGTTCCGAAGATGAACACCAGAATGGCGATGGTGACGATGGCACCGACGATCACTTCCCGGGAATAGCGAACATCCATAGGCGCTCAGGCGGCGAACGAGGGATTGTCGAAGTCGCGCTCGAGGAACTCGCGAACCTTGGGATTGGTCGACTGCAGGAACTCCTGCGGAGTGCCTTGCATTACGATCTTTCCCTCGCTCAGGAGGGCCAGCCGGTCCGCCACCCGGAACGCGCCTCGCACATCATGGGTGACCATAACACTGGTGACTCCCAGCTCGTGGTCGAGCCGCTGGACCAGTCCGTCGATGATGTCCGCGTTGACCGGGTCCAGGCCGGAGGTGGGCTCATCGTACAGGAGGTACTTAGGGTCGCCCGCAATGGCCCGGGCAATGCCGACGCGCTTGCGCATTCCCCCAGAGAGCTCGGCCGGAAACTTGGCGATCGTGTCGGCCGGGAGGTTGACCAGGCGGATGCATTCAGCCACTCGCTTCTTGCAATACTCCTCGTCGCCGTACTTGTCCTCATCGGTGATCCCGAGCCGCACGTTCTCGAAGACATTCATCGAGTCGAACAGCGCGCCGTTCTGGAACACGTAGCCGATATGGGACCGCAGCTCGGCGAGGTCCTTTCGTTTCAACCGGCACACATCCTTTCCGTCCACGTAGATCTCCCCGACGTCGGGGCGGATCAGCCCGATGATGTGCTTGAGCAGCACGCTCTTTCCGGTGCCGGACGGGCCCAGCAGCGCCACCGTTTCCCCTTCCCGGACCTCGAAGTCCACCCCGTTCAGCACCACCTGCTTGCCGAACGCCTTATGCACGTTGCGGAGCTCGATCATTGATTGAGGAGGAGACGGGTGAGCACGGTATCGAGGACCAGGATCAGCACCGAGCTGGTTACCACCGCAGTGGTGGTCGATCGGCCGACGCCTTCGGCACCCTGCTTGGTATTGAAGCCCATGTAACAGGAAATGATGGTGATGGACCCGGCAAAGAAGAATGCCTTGATCACCGAGTACCACGCGTCCCAGGGTCGCCAGTAGTATTGGGCGCCGTAGATGAAGTCGGCGTCGGTCACCGGGAGAACCGCCTTGACCGACACCCATCCCGAGACGACGCCGGAGAGGTTTGCCAGCACGGTGAGCGCTGGGATCATCAGCAGGCCCGCCAGTACTCGAGGGATAACCAGATGCGACGACGGAGATCGGCCCAGGCTCTCCAGAGCGTCGATCTGCTCGGTGACACGCATGGTCCCCAACTCCGCCGCGTAGCGAGCGCCGATCCGGCCGGCGAGAATGAGGGCAGTGAGCACCGGGCCGAGTTCGAGAATGATGGATGACACCACCAGCGTGCCGACGACGTAGTAGGGAATGCTGCCGGTGAACTGGTACCCGGTCTGAAGCGCGGTCACCGCTCCGGCGAAGGCCGAGATCAGCAACACAATGAACAGGCTGCCCGCCCCGATGTTCCAGGCCTCCACCATCATCCGGGGCCACCAGATTCGCACCTCGCCCAAACCTCGAATCGCCTCGACGACGAAGTAGGTCAGACGTCCAACGTGCGACGCACCATCCAGGACCCAACGTCCGATCGTGGCGAAGAAGTTCATGGCGTTCATAAGGTAACCTCCTCTGGGACGAAGCGCTTTCCGCCGGCGGCACGCTGAGGCTACCGTTCAGCGATGCCCCGAGCCATCACTCCGACTCACGCACTGGTCTTTCGACGCCGCCTGCTGGCCTGGTTCCGCCGCCACGGCCGGGACCTTCCCTGGCGACGAACCCGCGATCCTTACCACATCGTCGTTTCCGAATTCATGCTGCAGCAGACCCAGGTCTCCCGGGTGATGGGACACTATGATCGCTTTCTCCGACGCTATCCCACAATCGAATCGCTCGCGGCGGCATCTCCCGGGACAGTGCGGGAGAGCTGGGAGGGACTGGGGTACTATCGCCGAGCAGCCAACCTGCAGCGCCTGGCGCAGGCCGTGATGGGGGAGCTGGGCGGCCGCATTCCATCCGATCCGGAGGAGCTTCGGCGGCTACCTGGAGTGGGCCGGTACACCGCCGGCGCCATCGCATCCTTTGCCTTCGAGCGCTCCACCGCGGCCGTAGACACCAACGTCGCGCGAGTGCTGCAGCGGGTGTTCCACCCGCGACTACGGGGACCAAGAGTCAGCCGCAGGCTCTGGAGCATGGCCGAACAGATCGTACCCCGGCGAGGAAGGTCGGCCTGGTTGTTCAACCAGGCGCTCATGGAACTGGGAGCGCTGGTCTGCACCGCACGAAAGGCGAGATGTGAAATTTGTCCGGTGCGGCAGATTTGTAAGTCTGGACGAACGGGAAAGGCTAGCGACTCAGCATTGCCCCCGCGAAGAGAGCGATGAGACCCAGAGTTCCCGCGATCGAGGCCACGATGCGCTGACGGGCCCGCAGCTCGTCGAAGTAGCGCGCGGCTTCACCCACTGGGTCCAGCCGACCCAGCCGAGCAGCCGTGGGCAGCGCGATGAAAAGTGTGATCAGTGCGGCGATGAGTCCGGCGGTCTGCATGATGACCAGCCAGATACTGAATCCGGCGAACTCACCGCCGCTGAGCTG
>DASRIN010000098.1:0-3819 GCA_035649975.1 Gemmatimonadales bacterium | reverse complement strand
CACCTGTGTCAGAGTGCTGATCTGATCGCCGGCGCGCGGGCGACCACCGAGCGCGATCTCCGGCTGTATCGGCTACTTGGAGCACTGCGCACGGCGGCAGCGCCGAGCAGCGATCCGGTGGCCAGTGCGCTCGGCATCTTTGCCCGCTCGGCCCGGGAGGCGTTGGGCGCCGGCGTTGCCAGCCGCGGAGTGGAGATGCTGGTAGTGCGGCTTCGCGAGGCCGGCCAGCTCCTGCGGGCGGTGGTGGAGAGTGACGATCGCATGCTCATCTCGCGGCGCTTGCTCGACGTGGCCCATCGGCTGGACGGTCTTCGGGCCGAGGCCGAATCCACCGAGGAAGTGGTTCCCATCGAATCCCTGATCTACGAGTCGGAGAAGAGCGAGCCGGTGGTGCCGATTGAGAGCCTCGCCCCCGATTCGCCGGTCGCTCCTCCGAGTTCAGTAACGGCCCCTCCCGGCGGACTGGAGATCAGCTTCCAGACATACGAGCGGTTACGCCGCGAACGCGCTCCGGCAACCGCCGCATTCACAGCGCTGCTGGGCGATGGAGCGGCCGAGCCCGTGCCCGAAACTGCAGTCGAGATCAGCTCGCTGTGTTACACTGGTCGGGCGGCACTGGAGCGGGCCGATACAGTGCGTCGCCAGATCAGCGCCGAGCTGGGGCGCAACGCCAATCTGCAGACGCTTCAGCCACTGCTCGAGGAGCTGCTGGACCTCGTTCCCCTCGCGCTTGCCAAACCCTGACCCAACCCGCCGCGGGGCCGCGCGGCGGATATTCCCTGGTCTCCTTGCCGTAGCCATTTCCGTGGGGCTCCTGCTCTGGGCCCTGCGAGGAGTGCGCCTGGCGGATGTGCTCCAACACGTGGCCGCCGCCAAGCCCGCTCCGCTCCTCGCCGCCGTCGTTCTCGGCACACTCACTTTTCCGCTCCGGCTGATCCGCTGGCGACTGCTGCTACGGGATGATCGAGGGCAGCCCTATCCGGCGGGTCCGCTCTGGCATGCCGTGGCCCTGGGATTCATGGCCAACAACGTGCTGCCACTTCGAGCCGGTGAGCTCGTGCGCGCCTATTCCGCCTCGCGGCTGGCGGGGATTCGGTTTGCCACGGTGCTCTCGTCGATCGCGGTGGAGCGGATCTTCGACGGCCTGACCGTGGTGGCGCTCCTCACGCTGGCGCTACTCACCCCCGACCTCCCTGATTCGATCTCAATCGGGGGCGTGTCGGTGGCGCATGTGGCGCAAACGGGTGGGGTGGTGGGCGGAGCCGCATTGCTTGTCGCCATACTGGTTCTGGCGGCGCCGCTTGCAGCCGAACGGCTGGTGCGGCGGGTCCTGCCCTGGAAGCGGCTTGCCGACCGGATCGTCGGCCTGATCGAAGAGATCCGGCAAGGCCTGGTGGTGCTGCGCGCTCCGGCCCGACTCCTGGCAGTGGTCTTCTGGTCCCTGGTGCTCTGGCTGGGGAATGCACTGGCCTTCTACGTCGGATTCTGGTCTTTCGACATTCCGGTGAGCTACGCCGGAGCCCTGCTGCTTCAAGGTCTCTTGGTGCTGGGTATTTCCATCCCGTCGACCCCGGGGTTCTTCGGACCCTTCGAGGCCGTGATCGTCGCAGTCCTCGGGCTCTATGGTGTCCCGCGCGACTTGGCCTTCTCCTACGCCATCTCGTATCACCTCACCTCATTCACCCCCATCACTCTGCTGGGACTGTGGTCGCTGGCTCGAACGCCAGAGGGATTGCGAGGTTGGCGTGAGGTCCGCGGATGAGCTGGACCGTGACCCTCCCCGCGCTGGCCAAGGTCAACCTCTTCTTACGGGTGCTCGGGCGGCAGGAGGATGGCTTTCACAGCCTGGAGACGCTGCTGTGTCTGGTCAGCCTGGCTGACGAGCTTCGAGCGGAGCGCCGGGATGGGCGGGGAGTCACTATCGAAGTCGAGGGCGGCGATGCCGGCCCGCCGGAACACAACCTGGCCCTGAAGGCGGCGCAGCGGGTACTCGACGCAACCGGGAACCGGTTCGCCATTCATCTCAGCTTGACCAAGCGCATCCCGGTGCGGGCAGGATTGGGCGGAGGCTCCAGCGATGCCGCCGCGGCGCTCCACGCGGTCAACCGCCTGGCCGGCGACGTCGTGCCCCGCCACGAGCTGCTGCAGTTCGCAGCCCAGCTGGGTAGTGATGTGCCGTTCTTTCTAACCGGGGCGCCCCTGGCGCTGGCCTGGAATCGGGGCGAGCGGATGATCCGGTTGCCGCCGCTGCCGCCATCCCCCGCTCTGCTGCTGATTCCGCGAGTGTCTATTGCCACCGCCGAGGCCTACTCCTGGATCGATGGATTGCGGGACGCAGCCTCCCGTCGGGGTGCGATTGCCTTGGATCTCGATGCGCTGTCGCGCTGGGGAGACATCGGCCGGATGGCGGGCAACGACTTCGAGTCCCCGGTGTTCAGCCGCTACGGCGACATTCGCTCGGCCTTCGAGGCGCTGGTCGCCACTCGTCCGCTGGTCTGCAGGATGAGCGGATCTGGCTCCGCGCTCCTCGCCATTTACCGCTCGGATCGAGATCGGGAGGATGCCATGATGATGTTAGGGCGGAAACATGGCACGGTTGCGCCGGTGGAGACACTCGCTACCCCGGCGCCGGGACTGGACGCGGCGGCTGTCGCTAGGTGACGATGACTACCTTTGCGATCGAGGGAACCCCGTCGCCATTCAGGATGAAAAGAAGGTAAGGACCGGGCGGAGCCAGCGCCCCGGAACGAGGTGCTTGCACCGTCAGTCCACCGGCCGACCGCTGAAATTCGAGCTCGGCAAAGCGCTGGCTCTGGTCAAAGGCGTGGGTCGCCGAGGAGAGACGCACCGCCGTGACCCGTAGGATCTCCCCCGCGTTGCGAGTTTCCAGAAAGAAGGATTCTCCAAAACTCACCGTGGAGGGCACGTTGTCTATCGACGGCCGGGGGCCTTTGAACAGATAAGGTGGTGCGAAAAGCTCGGCGGTCAGCTCCCGAGGAACCCCGGGTCCATCGCCGCTCCCAGCGTGCAGCAACCGGCCGTCAGGGAGAAGAATCGTCGTTGAATGGTAGACCCGGTCAATGCTGTTCGAGGCCAGGACGCTCCACTGCTGGTCCTCCGGATCCCAGCTCTCCGCCGCATGTACCGAGCCGGCCCGATCGCTGAAGCCACCGGAGCTGGTGCCGCCGGTTACCAGCACATCGCCGTCCGGAAGGATGGTCGCGTTCAAGTGGCGACGGGCGTGCGTCATCGGCGCCGTGTAGTGCCAGGAGGGGGCCGGGTCGCTCAGATCGATCACTTCAGCAGTATGGGTCGGCGGTCCGTCGGGCGGGTCGCTGCCTCCTACAATCATCACCCTCCCGGGTCGGTACATCACCGCCGAGCCGTAGTCACGCCGGCCATAAAGGCTCGAAGCTACTGGGATCCATCTGCCGGCACCTGACGGATCCAGGTAGGCGGACTCCTGCAGCTCACCCGCGTAGAATATCAGTCCGTTGGGCGCGACGAACGTGCGGGGATAATACGGGAGCTCGCGTTCGCCACCGGTCAGCGAGCGCCATTCCGCGCCATTCCACACTTCGGGCGTCAAAACCTGCTGCGCCGATTCATCCGTCCCGCCAAGGGTGAGAACCTCTCCGCCGGGTAGCGTCGTGCTGGTGGGATACCAGCGCGCGAAGCGCATCGGATGGAGTGACTCCCAGGATGAGGCCTGTCCATCAAAGACGTTCGCGTCGGCGATCCCTCGGAGGTCGTCCAGATGTCCACCGCTCACGAACAGCCGACCATCAGCCAGAAAAGTGTGACCACCGCAGAAAACCA
>DASRIN010000097.1:0-3619 GCA_035649975.1 Gemmatimonadales bacterium | reverse complement strand
CCGAGATCTGGCTTACCTCGCAGCGGAGTCGGGTGGTCGGCGGTCTCTGCGCGCAGCCAGCCGCCGGCAGCAGGGCCAGCACCAGCAAAGCCAGGAAGCAAGCGGGGGAAGCTGGCATGTTCCCCAATGTAAGTGGAGCTGAGATGAGGCCCGGTCACTCAAAACTGAGAATCCTGGTGAGCGGAGCCAGCGGCTTGATCGGCTCGGCGCTGGTGCCGGCACTCCGGCAGGACGGGAACGTCGTCACCCGGCTGGTGCGGCGAGCCCCCGGCGCGGGAGAGATCGGGTGGGATCCCGAAGCCGGCCGGCTCAACCGCCAGGAGCTGGAGAACTTCGACGCGGTCATCCATCTCGCCGGCGAGAACATCGGAGCCCGCTGGACCGGAGAGCGACGGCGCCGAATCCGGGAGAGCCGGGTGCGAGGCACCTCCCTGCTCAGTGAAGCGCTGGCAGGGCTTCGGCAGCCTCCGCGAACCCTGGTGTCCGTCTCCGCGGTTGGGATCTACGGCAGCCGGGGAGACGAGGTATTGACCGAGGCCAGCTCGCCGGGAGATCCCAGTGACTTTCTGGTGTCGGTCTGCCTGGACTGGGAGGCGGCAGCGGATCCAGCCCGGTCAGCGGGAATCCGGGTGGCTCACCCGCGTTTGGGCGTGGTGCTGAGTGCCCGGGGCGGCGCCCTGCAGCGGCTGCTGCTCCCGTTCCGGCTCGGTCTGGGCGGACGGGTGGGCTCCGGAACTCAGTGGATGAGCTGGGTGGCGATCTCCGATGCCGTGGCTGCGCTTCGCCATGTCATAGCGACGGAGACACTGGCAGGGCCGATCAACGTCACCACACCGGAGCCGCTCACCAACCGCGAGTTTACCGCCGTCCTGGGCCGGGTGCTCCGCCGGCCCACAGTGTTTCCGGTTCCGGCGGCGGCCCTGCGACTGGTATTCAGGGAGATGGCGGACGGCACTTTGCTCGCCAGCTCGCGGGTGCTGCCGGAGAGGCTGCTAAAGTCCGGCTATCGGTTCCAGCACACCGGTCTCGAGTCCGCGCTCACTTCCCTGCTCTACCCCGGACGCCGGGAGTAGCTTTCGGTATGAACCGTCCGGCCGCAGTGGTCCTCCTGAGTGGTGGCATGGATTCGGCCACCACGGCTGCCATCGCCCTGAGCCGAGGGTACAACGTCCATGCGCTGAGCTTCCGGTATGGGCAGCGACATGCGGCCGAGCTGCGGGCGGCCGAGCGGGTAGCCGAGCACCTCGGCGTGACCAGACACGTAATTCTCGACATCGACCTGCGCGCGATCGGAGGCTCGGCCCTCACCGGCGACATGGCCGTCCCGAAGGACACGCCGCTGGAGGCAATCGGCGCCCGGATTCCGCTCACCTATGTTCCCGCGCGCAATACCATCTTTTTATCGTTCGCCCTGGGCCTGGCCGAGGTCATCGGGGCGTCGGACATCTTCATCGGAGCCAACGCGCTGGACTACAGCGGCTATCCCGACTGCCGACCAGAGTACTTTCAGGCCTTCCAGCAGATGGCAGGCCTGGCCACCCGCGCGGGAGTCGAGGAGCGGCGCCGAATCACCATTCACACGCCGCTGATCGAGCTGTCCAAGCAGGAGATCATCGAGCAGGGACTGGCACTGGGGGTCGACTATGGCCTGACCCTCACCTGTTACGATCCCTCGCACGAGGGACTCGCCTGCGGACGGTGTGAGGCGTGCCTCCTTCGATTGAAGGGGTTCCGGGAAGCGGGGAGGGAAGATCCGACTCACTATCAGGCAGATCCTTCGCTTCGCTCAGGATGACGCCGTGCTTGCTCAGGGCATGCATTCCCGCTCACCGCTCACCGCTTACCGCTTACGCTTCTTGAGATGAGCTACGCGGTTAAGGAAATCTTCTACACCCTCCAGGGCGAAGGCGCCAACACCGGCCGGCCGGCGGTCTTCTGCCGCTTTGCCGGCTGCAACCTCTGGACTGGACGGGAGCAGGACCGCGAGACGGCGACCTGCCAGTTCTGCGACACGGACTTCGTGGGCACCGACGGCCCGGGTGGGGGACGCTTTCCCACGGCGGAGGCACTGGCCCGGGCAATCTGGGAGGCGTGGCCATCCGAGAGCACCGAGCGACGCTTTGTGGTGTGCACCGGAGGGGAGCCCCTGCTACAGCTCGATTCCGGGCTGATCGAGGCTCTGCACCAAGCCGGCTTCGAGATTGCTGTCGAAACCAATGGAACTCTCCAGCCACCCGACGGTCTCGATTGGCTCTGCGTAAGCCCCAAGGCCGGAACCGAGCTGGTCATTCGATCGGGCGATGAGCTGAAGCTGGTCTTTCCCCAACCGGGGGCCGATCCTACCGAGTTCGAGAGCCTGGGCTTCCGCCACTTCTTCCTCCAACCGATGGACGGTCCCGACCGGGAGGCCAACACCGCCGCGGCGCTGCAATACTGCCTGGCGCATCCGCGCTGGCGGCTCAGCCTGCAGACGCATAAGCTTCTGGGAATTCCGTAAGCGGGGCAGCGCGGCAGCCCCTCTGCCCCGCGGACCATCTGCCCCTCTGAGAATGAACGGCTACTCCGACCGCATCAACCACGCCTTTGCCTTTGCCGCGAAATACTATGGCGCCGTTGCCCCGAAGGGCGCGGGCATGGACTATCTGGCCCACCCGGCCAACGTCGCCATCATTCTCGCGCGCTATGACTGCGACCAGATCACCATAGTCGCGGGCATCCTGCATCACGTGCTGGAGGAAGCCCTCCCGGATCAGCGCGCGGTGCTGGAAAGGAAGATCGCGGACAAGTTCGGGCCGGTCGTGCTGGCGGTCGCCAAGGATGCGCTGGAGCCCAAGTTCGACCGCCGGGGCGGCGAGCGGGCCTGGCAGGCGCGCAAGCAGGAGTATCTGGCTCAGCTGGCCATCGCCGAGCCCCGGGCGCTGGATGTCTGTGTGGCCGATGAGATCCACACGTGCGGCTCGACCATGACGGCGCTCCGGCGGCTGGGCGTCGAGTACTTGCGCACCGTGTCCCGCGCCGGCTCGGAGCAGACCATCTGGTGGTACCGCTCCATGCTGGAGATCCTGACCACCCGATCCGACTGGCCCCAACGCGAAATGATGTCAGAGTTGCGGCTGATGAGCGCCGACCTGGTGCGAAGTCTGCGTCAGAAGGAGTTCGATCTGTGAGGATCGCAGCAGGCGGGCTCCTCCTGGGGCTTATCGCCTGTGTGAGTAGCGCTCCACCCCCAATCCCGTTCCATCCAGTGCGCTTCCTGTCGATCAACGACGTGGAGGCTGCCGACACGCAGCCCGATGGGCGTGGAGGACTCGCCCGGGTGGCAACGGTGCGGCAGCGACTGGACGACCAGGGTCCGATCACCTTTGTCCTGGCGGGAAACGTCCTCGGCCCAGGGTCCGACAGCAACAACCAGAGCGCGCGGCAGATGGTGGACGTGCTCAATCAGTCCAAGCTGGACTACGCCACCTTTGGCGAGCGGGAGTTCGAGCTCCCGGCCGACAGTCTGCGGGCCCGGATCGCGGAATCCAAGTTCAAGTGGTTGTCGAGCAACTGCACTCAACCCAACGGCCGGCCGCTGCCCGGCGTTCAGCCCTGGGACACGCTGCGGATCTCCGGGCAC
>DASRIN010000096.1:0-6438 GCA_035649975.1 Gemmatimonadales bacterium | reverse complement strand
TTCGCAGGTCGCTGCGATCATCCGCGCTTCGGCCAGCGGCTCGTCATCCCCGACGTCGGGCGTCCGCGCCGGACGGAGCGGTTCGCCAAAGTTGGTCACCACGTCCGTGATCCCCGCGCGGCTCGCGATCGCCACTCCGTTCCACTGTCCCTCTCCGTGGTGAGCCAGCTCGTAGCCGGCGGCGCGGAACTCGGCGACCGGCGCGGCCGAATCGGCCAGCTTGGTCTCCTGCATCAGCAGCACGTCGGGCCGAGCGCGCTCCAGCCACCAGGTGACCTTCTGCAGGCGGGCCTTGAGCGAGTTCACGTTCCAGGTCGCGATCCGCATATTATCAAGATATGAGAATCTCCTTCATCGGCCTGGGCAGCATGGGCCTCCCCATGGCCAGAAATCTGCTCGACGCCGGCCACGAGCTGACAGTGTACAACCGCACCCGGAACCGCGCCGACGAGCTGGGCCAGGTCGGCCTTCGGGTCGCGGCCTCTCCCCGGGAAGCGGCCCAGAGCGCCGACCTTCTGATCACCATGCTCTCCGATGACACGGCGGTTGAAAGCGTGATGTTCGGCGACCAGGGAGCCCTGGGGGGACTTAAGCCCGACACGATCCACGCATCCATGAGCACCATCAGCCACCTGCTCTCCCGCCGGCTGGCCGACGAACATCGGTCCCGCAGCCAGCGCTACGTGGCCGCGCCCGTATTCGGCCGGCCCGAGGCAGCCGCAGGGGCCAAGCTCTGGATCATCGCCGCCGGAGAGGCCGAGACAATCGAGCGCTGCCGTCCGGTGTTCGGGCTGATCGGCCAGGGCGTCGAGGTGGTGGGCGACGACCCCGCGATGGCCAACGTGGTCAAGCTGGCAGGAAACTTCCTGCTCGCCTCCGCAATCGAAGCCATGGGCGAGACCTTCACGCTGGTGCAGAAGTACGGAATCGAGCCCAGCCGGTTCCTCGAGATCCTGAACGGGCGGCTGTTCCGCTCCCCGATCTACGAGAACTACGGCAAGCTGATCGCGGAGCGGCGGTGGGAGCCCGCGGGATTCAAGCTGCGGCACGGGCTCAAGGACGTACGGCTCGCGCTTTCGGCCGCCGAGGAAGTGACCACGCCGTTGCCGCTCGCCAGCCTGATCCGGGACCATTACCTCTCCGCCATGGCCCGGGGCTGGGGCGAGAGCGACTGGGCCGCCTTGACGCGGGTGCTGGAGGAGAACGCGGGAGCTGCCGCCGAGACTGGTGCCTAGACCGCCCGAGGTCTGGGGCATCGCGCTCGTCTCACTCGTCCTGCATCTCCTGCCTCAGCCGGGGTACGGCTTTCATCGCGACGAGCTGCTCTACCTTGCGATGGGACAGCACCTCGACCTCTTCCGGATGCAGTTCCCTCCTCTCATCGCCCTGCTGGCGGAGCTGGCCCGCTCCCTCCCACTCGATCTGCTCCGTTCAGTCCGTCTGCTCCCAGCCCTGGCAAGCGCCGCGCTGCCGCTGCTGGCAGCAGTGATCACTCGCGAGCTGGGAGGCCGGCGGCGAGTCGGGTTCCTTGCCGCCCTGGCCGTTCTGGTGGCGCCGCTCTTCCTCCGGGCCGGGGTGCTGTTTCAGCCGGTGGTGTTCGAGCAGCTCTGGTGGTGCCTGGCGACGCTGGCACTGGTCAAGCTGCTGAATGGCCGAGACCGCCGCTGGTGGTTGGTCCTGGGCTTGGCACTCGGCTTGAGTGCATTGACCAAGTTCAGCGTGGCGTTTCTGGTCGCCGGCGTGCTGGTCGCGATCGCGGTTTCACTGCTGAGACAGGACCTTCGAACCCTCTGGCCCTGGCTTGCCGCCGCGCTCTCGGCGGTGCTCGCCCTGCCCAGCCTGACCGGCCAGATCGCCTGGGGCTGGCCCTTCCTGGCCCAGGCCCGGGAGCTCCGGGCTACCCAGCTGGGCCATGTGGATCCGCTGGGATTTTTCCTGGGCCAGTTCCGCCTGCTCGGGCCCGGCGGCCCGCTCTGGCTCATCGGACTGGTCGCCCTGCTGGCCTCGGCGAAGCTTCGGCCCTTCCGGCCGCTGGGACTGCTCGTGCTCACCGTGTTTCTGCTGCTCCTGATCACTCGCGGGAAGGACTACTACTTCGGTCCGCTGCATCCGCTGCTCATCGCGGTCGCGGTGGTGATGCTGGAGCTCTGGCTCGAGGGACGACGGTGGCGGAGGCCGGCCCTTGCCGCGGTAATCGCGTTCCTGCTTCTCGGCGGTGTGGTGTTGTTGCCTCTGGGAATCCCCATCCTCCCGCCCGAGTCGATGGCCCGGTACGCAGCCAGTCTGGGCCTGGCGCAGGCCACCCGGACCAACACCGGAGAATCTCTCCCGCTGCCCCAGGATTTCGCCGACATGACCGGTTGGCGGGAGCAGGTGGCCATGGTGGCGAGGGTGTTCCGCGAGCTTCCGCCCGCGGAGCGGAGCCGAACGACCACCCTGGCGGTCAACTACGGCCGCGCCGGTGCGCTGGCGCTGTTCGGGCCCGAGCTGGGACTGCCCTACCCGATCAGCCGCAATGGCGACTTCTATCAGTGGAGTCTCGACCGGCCGATCGGCGAGACCGTCATCGTTGTCGGCGGCACCCCGGAGCGATTGCGGGAGTACTGGGGGGAGGTGAGAGAGGCGGCGCGATCCCGGAACCCGACCGGAGTCGACGAGGAACAGGACGTCCCGATCTTCGTATGCCGGAAACCGAAGACCGATCTCCGGACACTATTCCGTAGCCTGGGCCCAGACTGGGGGTAGGCAGTCGCTGCCCTTGGGGATCTCGACCGGGGCAGGCTTCTTGCAAACCCCCGGCACTGCACTAAGTTGCCGCACCCCCTTGAACAAGACAGACGACCGTTCCCAGTAAGCTGGAGCCTCGCCCGGCTCCTCAGCGGATGGTCACGCAGTCTGACAGTCAACTCGCCGAGCGTGCCGTGAAACTGGTTGACGGACATGCTGTTACCGGTGCCCATCTGGCAGCCGCTAAACCGGCCGACGCCCCCGCAGTTCCCCTCCTGAAGAGCTACCGGTCCGCCCCTGCCTACCGGCGAGTACTACTGGTCGCACCCCAGCCGTTCTACGAGGACCGGGGGACGCCGATCGCGGTTCGCCAAGTGGTGGAGGGGCTGAGCCAGCTCGGATATTCCGTCGATCTCCTCACTTACCCGGTTGGCAGCGACATCCAGGTACCGGGCATGCGTCTGATACGGACGGCTAACCCGCTTCGATTCAAGAGCGTTCCAGTAGGCCTTTCGACGAAGAAGCTCCTACTCGACATCCCGCTCACCGTGGCGCTGCTGTCACGGCTTCGCAGCGGTGCATACTCTTGCATTCACGCCGTCGAAGAGGCGGCTTTTCCCGCGGTTCTGTTGGGCCGGCACTACAGAGTGCCGGTGATTTACGACATGCAGTCCAGCCTTCCCGAGCAGCTCGCCACATATCCCGGGTTAGGTGCCACACCCATCCGGTACCTATTGGAGCAGCTGGAAGCCTGGCTTCTGCGACGAGCCGACATGGTAGTCAGCAGCGCCGGACTGGCGAACCTGGTGCGCCAGGTCGCTCCCCAGACTCCGCTGCGTGAGTGGCAGTACCCCAGCGTCATGGTTCCAGCCGCGCGGGGTGACGCGGAGCGGCTTCGCCGGCGTCTCGCCATTCCGCCGGACCGCCCGGTGGTGCTCTACGGCGGAACCTTTCAGAGCTATCAGGGACTGGGACAGCTGATGGAGGCCATTCCGGCGGTACGCGCGGTGATGCCGGACGCCACGTTCGTGTTGGTGGGAGCCGAGAACGGAACCGGCGCGGCGCTTCGGGCTCAAGGCGCCGCGCTCATTCAGTCGGGGGCCTTGCACGTCATCGATCGCCAGCCACGGCACGAAATACCGAGCTACCTCGGTCTCGCCGACGTGTTGGTCTCGCCCCGCTCATACGGCGGCAACCTTCCACTCAAGGTCTTCGACTACCTGGCGGCCGGCCGCCCGATCGTGGCTACCGACATCCCGACCCATCGTACGGTGCTCAACGAAGACCGGGCGGTGCTGGTTCCCACCGGGAGCACCGATCTCGCTCGAGGAATCCTGAGTTTGCTGCTGGACCCGGAGCGTGCCGAACGGTTGGCTCGTGCCGGCCGGAAGTACGCGGAAGAGCACCTCGGGTGGGCGAGATTCGTCGACTCTTTGGGCGACCTCTACGAGGCCGTGCACCAGCATGCGTTTGCCCAATCGGCCTGATATGACCGTGCCCGGCGTCAATCTCGTCTCCGTGATCATTCCGGCCCGCAATGAGGCCCGCGGGATCGCCGCGGTAATACAGGCGGTCCAGGCCCAAAGTCATGCCGGCTGGGAGCTCGAGGTCGTCGTGGTAGACGACGGATCGTCCGACGGGACAGCGGAAAGCGCTCGAGCCGCCGGTGCACGAGTGCTGGTACTCGAGTCCGGGAGCGAGGGCGGCAATCCGGCGCGGGCCAGGAACCTCGGAGCTGCGACCGCCAGTGGTGATCCCATCGTCTTTCTCGACGCCGACTGCATTCCGGAATCAGGCTGGCTCGCCCGCCTTCTGGTGGCCCATGACGAGGGAGCAGCGGTAGTCGGCGGTGCGTTGGATCTGCCGCAGGGTGTATCCATCACGGCCCGTTGCGACTACTACTGCGGCTGGTATCACGTCCACTCCAAGCGCCCCTCCGGTGTCGTGCCGAACCACCCACCGGGCAACCTGAGCGTGCGCCGTCAGGTGTTCGCGACCAGCAGCGGCTTCACCGAGCAACAGCCGGTGGCCTATGCCCATGAGGAGCTGGCCTGGCAGGGAGAAGTTCAGCGATCGGGCGGTAGGATCGTCTTCCAGCCTGCCGCGGTCGTCCGGCACTACAACCGGCCCGGTTTCAAGAACCTGCTCAAACGGAACTACCGCTGGGGCTACAGCGCCATCGAGAGTAAGGCTGCGACCAAGGCGGCCAGGATGGCCTGGCTCTATCGCTATCCCGGGCTCCTGGTGGTGGCCAGCTTTCCTCTGGCAATCGCCAGCACGGCCTACATCCTCGGCTGCTGGCTGCGCGCCGGTATCGCGGAGCCACTGCTCATGTTGCCGGCAGTACTCGCCGCCCGGGTGGCCTACTCGATCGGCCTCGCCGCGGGTGGGGTGCGCTGGATACGCTACGGGACGCTGGCTCCCGCAACCCGGGCGCGCTGGGAATGAAGTCGCCCACCGTGACGGCAGCCATCTGTACCCGGAACCGCCCGCTCCAACTGGCGCGTGCCCTCGACTCCCTGCTCGCCCAGTCGGTCGCGCCGGCCGAGATCATCGTGGTGGATAATGCGCCGTCTGATGCTGCGACGGCGAGGCTCATGACTGCGCGCTATTCCGAACTCCGCTATCTGCGCGAGCCGGTGCCCGGCCTCGACTTTGCCCGCAACCGTGCACTCAGTGAGGCCACCGGCGAGATCGTCGCCTTTCTCGATGACGATGCCGTGGCAGACCGGGACTGGTGCCGGGCCCTGAAGCGGGTGTTCGAGTCGGCACCCGACGTCGCGGTGTGCACCGGAAGGGTCGAGCCGCTGATGCTGGCGAGCCCGGGACAACTTCTGTTCGAGCAGAACGGAGGGTTTTCCCGGGGCGCTCGTCGGATCCGGCTGCCCGACCATGCCGCCCAACGGCTCCATGGCTGGCCCGCGCCGCTGATCGCCTGGGCCATCAGCGTAGGCTGCGGTTGCAGCTACGCGGTGCGGCGCACGGTGGCCTTGCAGTTGGGTGGCTTCGATGAGGCGCTCGATCTGGGAGGCGCATTGCCCGGCGGAGGAGACCACGATCTCCTCTGGCGCGCGCTGCAGTCCGGCTGGCGGGTGGAATATGAGCCGGAGGCCGTGGCCTGGCACGAACACCGTCGCGAGGCCGAGGCGGCGTACGATCAGATCATCGGACATCAACGAGCACTGCTCGCGTTTCTGAGCAAGCAGGTAACTCGCGCCTCGGTTCGCAGCGGGCTGCCTCTGCTGGCATATCTGAGCTGGCGGCTCCTGAAGCCAGGCGTGCGACTGGTGCGGCGGGGCCTGGGCCGCGATCCCCTCCCCCCCGGGGTGCTGCTGCGAATGTGGGGCAACTGCTTTATGGGCCTGAGCGCCTATCCCCTTGCCCGCCGGATTGCCCGAAGCCGGCGGGAGCGTTACGCCGCATGACTCTCGCCTTGCCGTTGGCCAGTCGCGCCGGCTCTTCAGAGGCGCCATCCCGCCTGGGGCGGCTGTGGCGGTTTCGTGAGCTGCTGCGGAGTCTGGTCATCCGCAATCTCAAGGTGAAATACCAGCGGTCATTGCTGGGCTTCGTCTGGACGATGCTGAATCCGCTCCTCACGGTAGGGATCCTGGTTCTGGTGTTCAGTCATGTGGTCCGGATTCCCCTGCCGGACTACTGGGCATTCGTGCTCAGCGGATACTTCGTATGGAACTGCGTGCTCCAGACCCTGAA
>DASRIN010000095.1:0-2318 GCA_035649975.1 Gemmatimonadales bacterium | reverse complement strand
GTACCGGCGCAGCCAGTCGAGATCGGCCATGGTCTGCTTCGTTCCCGGCAGGCAGATGACGTGACAGCCGTCCAGCAAGGCCGGGTCGGTGATGTAGCGGACGTCCACGCCCGGCTCCTGAAAGAATGGGTCGAAATCGGTGAAATTCGAGCGGAATGGGTAGTGGACGACCCCGATGCGCAGCGCCTGGCCGTCGTGCGACCACGGCCCGAAGCGGTTCGTCGGCACCGTATCCTCCTCGCCGATCCCCAGATCGCCGAAGTCGGGGACCACCCCGAGGACGGGCACGCCGGTCAGCTGCGCGAGCTGATCCATCCCGTCCCCCAGCAGCTTGGGGTCGCCCCGGAATTTATTGATCAGGGTGGCCCGCACCAGCGCTCGCTCCTCCGCCGGCAGCAAGGCCAGGGTGCCGTAGAGCCAGGCGAACACGCCGCCGAGGCTGATGTCGCCCACCAGCAGCACCGGCGCCTGGGCCCAGCGTGCCACGCGCATGTTGACCAGGTCGTGGGCCTTCAGGTTGATCTCGGCGGGGCTGCCGGCGCCCTCGATGACCACCACGTCGTACGTGTCGAGCATGTGGGTCAGGGAGGTCTCGACGATGTCGAACAGGGTCGGCTTGAGCTGCCAGTAATCGCGCGCCGGATAATGGCCGATCGGCTTGCCCCGCAAGATCACCTGTGAGCCGACCTCGCTGCTCGGCTTGAGGAGGATCGGGTTCATCTCGACCGTCGGGGCGATGCCAGCGGCGAAGGCTTGTTCCGCCGTCGAGCGTCCGATCTCCCCGCCGTCGGCCGTGACGTATGAATTCAGGGCCATGTTCTGCGCTTTGAACGGAGCCGTGCGGTACCCACGCCTGGCGAAGATGCGGCACAGCGCGGTGACGGTGATGCTCTTACCCACGTGTGAACCGGTGCCCTGGACCATGATCGGCTTGCCCGGCATGCTGGTACCCCCGCTAGAAGCGCTCGAAGAAGTGCTGGCGCAGCATGGGCGGGGGCGGCTCCACCGCACGCGCGGCGCTACAGGCGCGCCCCCACTCGATCAACGCCTCGTAGTGCTCGCGCCGACTCAGTTGCCCCATCCACTGCTGTCCGGTGGCCGTCAGCACGGCCACGACGTTGGGCAGATCGCACGGGCCCAGGCATCCCGAGATGGTGAGCTGAATGTAGGGGTTCAGGCGGGAGGCCTTCCATTCCGCCTTCAACCAATCCACCGGGACCTCCGGTTTGCCACGGTCCGGCCGGCCGCAACAGCAACCGATGCAGACCAGCACCTGCATGAGCGATTTACGCTTGGTGGGGCGCCCACTCCCCTCCCCGGTATCGATTGCCGTTGCCGTATCCATCCGCCCCTCCGTTTAAGAGTTGCCGCCCGGCACCGCACCCGCATACTGATCGCGCATGCGCTCCCACAGCTGCAGTCGGTCATGCTGCGGCTCTTTGAGCATGCCCTGCTTGTCGAAATAGGGGTTCGGGAAGTAGATGGTGATCATCTGCTCCCCCACGCCGTTCCACATGCGGAAGCCCCAGCTCCCCGGCAGGCACCCCTTGCCCCCCTCGCGCGTCTCGCTGAAGAAGATGGCCCGGGAGACCTTTCGTTGCCGCGCCAACTCCGGGTCACTGGTCGAGCCTTTCTCCCCCTCGGGCACGCCGAGGTGCAGGTGGAAATGGTACTCACCGGTGTCCACCGTGAGGTAGCCGGCGCTCAGCGTCACTTTCGGGGGCTTGTTATACATCAGCTCGTAGGCCGCACCCTGTAGGATGGGGCCGGCGGTGATGCCATCCCAGTGCTGCTCGAAAATCTCACGCATGAGGCGCTCCAGCGTACTCGAGTCCGTCGGCACTTCGTAAGACGTTGTCCGGCTCCCATCGGGGTTGATCACGACGTTGCCGCTAGCGGTTTGTTCCATGGCACGCTCTCCCGGCTGATGCTGTTGAGATTCGGCATTATCAGCGTTGACACAGACGCCCGATTGCATCCTACTCCATGAACCTTCCTGGTGCCAAGCCTTTCCTTCATGCCGGCAACGCCACTCACCTGTCCAGCGATGGCTCAAGCACAGGGTGGATCGAAGAAACCTCCGATGAAGCGAGAGTGGGCCGTTGCTTGGTCGGAGGCGCGTACCCCGACAGCGGACGGTCGTGAGCGCCACAGCGTCATGGACCGTGTATCGCCTCGCAGCAGCGAATTTCCTGTACGGAATTGGCCCGACCGGCTCATCATATTAGTGGAGAGGATTCGAAGGTAGGGGGAGGAAAACGCCCCCATCCTCTGGCGAGGCGGAGGCTTTCTGAAGTAACCAGCCCTCACGCTCCTCA
>DASRIN010000094.1:0-4993 GCA_035649975.1 Gemmatimonadales bacterium | reverse complement strand
CGACGAACAGGCCCAGCACCAGGGCGGTGACTGCCCCGAGTCGCCGCCGAGAATCGGTGCTCATGCGTGTGACCCGGTATGCGGGAGCGACGGCACGCTGGATGGCGGGACGCTTCCGCGCTCTCTCGTTCCCTCCAGTGTCACCCGCCGCTCATGGAAGTAAGGCAGCACCGGGTAGGCGTCGAGCCGTCCGGCCTCCCGCAGGTCCTCCCGGAAACCCTGCTTGATCAGCTCGCGTCCGGCCTGACTCCGGGCCAATGGACGCTCCCAGTGGTCCCCATAGCGGCGAACCAGATCCAGACTCGCGAGCGCCGAGTCGTTGAGTCCCCGCCGAGGCTTGCGGTCGCCCAGAATTGCGGCGACCAGCCGGCCGGCACAGTAGGCATCGTCCAGGGAAAAGGCCCCCTGGCGGCCAGCGCAGACGATCAGGATGTGACCTTCGGTCCGGAGAGCCTCCCGCGCCTTCTCCGCCGCCAGCGACAGGTTCACTGCAGCAGCCGGGTAGACCGAGCTCGCGCCCTGACAAGCCAGCAGGGCTTTGGTGCCGTTGCTGGTGGTCACGACGATCGTCTTGCCTCCAACCGCTGCCTCGGTCATTTCCAGGGGACTGTTGCCCAGCTGAAAGCCGGGGATTCTCATGCAGTCCTTTTCGCCGGCCAGCAGCACGTCGGTGCTTCCGATGGTCTGCGCCAGGCGCAGTGCCTCCTCGGTCGAGGCGACGGGGATGATGGCTCGGGCGCCGTGTCTCAGCGCGGCACACATAGTCGTAGTGGCGCGCAAGATATCGATGACGAACACCGTCCGCCCCTGAACCTCACCTGGGTTCAGGCCCGCCGGGGTGAAGACGGCGTCGATTCTCATGCTTCCGGCCGCAACAGGTGAGACTCCCGCTCCAGAAATCTGGTATCCACGTTGCCGGCAACGAAGTCGGGATGGCGGATGACCCGGGCCAGAAAGGGAATGGTGGTGGTGATCCCTTCCAGGATGAAGCTGTCGAGGGCTTGTCCCATGCGCTTCAAAGCCTCGTCCCGGTTGTTCCCATGCACAATGACTTTGGCCAGCAATGAGTCATAATAGGGCGGTACCCTGTATCCGGCGTAAACGTGGGTATCCAGCCGTACGCCGGGGCCGCCCGGCGGGTGATAGGCGGTAATCAGCCCGGGTGAGGGCTGGAAGTTCCGGTACGGGTCTTCGGCGTTGATCCGGCATTCGATGGCGTGTCCCCGCAGCCGGCGCCCGTCCCCTTGAAAGCTGACCGGCTCGCCCGCCGCCACCCGGATCTGCTCCTTCACCACATCGAAGCTGGTCACCATCTCGGTGACCGGATGCTCCACCTGGATCCGGGTGTTCATCTCCATGAAGTAGAAGTTGCCCTCCGGATCGAGCAGGAACTCGATGGTGCCCGCCCCGACGTACCCGATATTGGAGGCCAGAGCCACCGCCGCCTTGCCCATCCGGGCCCGCAGCTCGTCGTTCAGCGCGGGGCTCGGGCTTTCCTCGATCAGCTTCTGGTGCCGGCGCTGCACCGAGCAATCCCGCTCGCCCATGTGCACCACCTTGCCGAAGGTGTCACCCATGACCTGGATTTCGACGTGCCTCGGGTGCTCGAGGTACTTCTCGACGTACACCGCCCCGTTGCCGAAGGCGGCCAGGGCTTCGTTCTGGGCCAGCCCGAACAGCTGGGTGAACTGGTCAGGGTCGTGGGCGATCCGCATCCCTTTGCCGCCTCCACCCGCCGTCGCTTTGATGATCACCGGAAATCCGATCTCGTTGGCGAAGGTGAGCGCCATCTCAGCTTCCTCGATGGTGCCCGGTGAGCCCGGGACCGTCGGCACTCCCGCTTCGACCGCCAGCCGACGGGCGGTGGCCTTGTCGCCCATCTGCCGGATCTGGTCGCCGGTCGGACCGATGAAGGTGATGTTCGACGCCTTGCAGGTGTCGGCGAACTCGGCGTTCTCCGCCAGGAAACCGTAGCCCGGATGGATCGCGTCAGCTCCGGTGATCTCCGCCGCGGCGATCAGGTTGGGAATCCTGAGATAGGAGTTGCGGCTGGGCGGCGGTCCGATGCAGACGTCGTCATCGGCAAACCGCACGTGTAACGACTCGCGGTCGGCCTCGCTGTAGACGGCCACCGTTTCGAGGTCAAGCTCGCGGCACGCACGAATGACCCGCAGGGCGATCTCCCCGCGGTTGGCGATGAGTACCTTCTTGAACATCTAGGGTGTCAGATCCAGGGACTGCGGCTTCGTCGAGTCGCCGGTGATCTCGGTGAATTTGCGGTCGGACGCCGAGTCCACCCCGGAGACGCGGAGCGCGAACTCATTGGGATTGGTGGAATAGAATAACGCGCTCTCGTACGAGATCAGCCCATCCTTGTACCACTTCATCAGTGACTGATCGAAGGTCTGCATGCCGTAAGATACGGCGCCCTGGGCGATGAGGTCCGGGATATGAAGTGCCTTTTCGATGTCCCGGATGTTGTCCGCTACCGCAGCGGTATTGATGAGCACCTCCGCCGCGGGAATTCGACCTCGCCCGTCCGCTCGGGGCACCAGCCGGAGGCTCACCACGGCCTGTAGGGCGGTGGACAGCAGCATCCGGACTTCCTGGTGCTGGTGCGGCGGATAGAAGGAGAGGATCCGGTTGATGGTCTGGGTGGCGTCGGTGGTGTGGAGCGTCGAGAACACCAGATGGCCGGTATCGGCCGCCTTCATCGCGGTATCGAGTGTCTCCACGTCGCGGATTTCGCCCACCAGGATGACGTCGGGGTCCTGCCGTAGCACATGCCGCAAGGCAGTGGCAAACGAGATCGTGTCGTTCCCTACCTCACGCTGGGAGATATTCGACATGACATCGCGGTGCAGGAATTCGATCGGATCCTCGATGGTGATTACGTTGACCCGGCGGTTCTGATTGATGTGGTTGATCATCGACGCCAGGGCGGTGGACTTCCCCGAGCCGGTCACGCCGGTCACCAGCACCAGTCCCCGAGGCCGCAGCGATATCTCCTCCAGAATGGCCGGAAGGTTGAGCTCCCGTACGGCCTTCACCTCGTATGGAATAGCCCGGAAGGCAAAGGCCAGAGTGCCACGCTGCTGGTAGATGTTGGTGCGAAACCGGCCCACGCCGGGCACCCCGATGGCAAAATCGGCTTCTTTCTTTTCGGCGAAGTCCTTCACCTGGCGAGGCGTCATGATCTGCTCGGCGAGCAGCTTAAGATCCTCGGGCTTGAGTGGAGGCATCTCCAGACCCTGAAGATCGCCATTGAGCCGGATGGTCGGTGGACGTCCCACCTTGAGGAGCAGATCGGATGCGTTCCGCTGCACCATCTGGGAGATCGCCTGCTTGAAGTTGAAGGTAGACTGCGGCGGGGCCGCTGCCTTCGGCTCAGGCATTGGGATCCACCCGGAAGAGCACCTGGCCGAATTCCACCGGCTGACCGTCCTCCACCGAAATCTCCCGAACGGTTCCCGCCACCTCTGCCTCGATCTCGTTCATGATTTTCATGGCTTCGATGATGCAGACGGTCTGCCCCGGTGTGACTCGGTTGCCAACCTTGATGTACGGCTCCGCTCCCGGTTCTGGCGCCTTGTAGAAAGTGCCCACCATGGGCGAGCGGATCTCCTTCAGGTGGGGAGCGGCGGGCGCCCTGGCCGTGGTTTCCTCGCCATGGGAGGCCGTGGCCGGTGGAGGGGGCGCGGCTGCCGGCACCCCGACTGGTATCGGTGTCGCCACGGGTGCGGCAGCCGTTCGGGTGATGACGACCCCAGTGCCGAACCAGCCTTTCACTTCGATGGACCCGATCTCCGGCGTCTCTCGCAGCAGTTGAGCCAGCCGCTTGACGTCCTTCAGATCGATGGCATGAATGCCGGGAACGTTCTGCAGCAGCTCGGCCAGCTCCTGCATTTCCTGGGGACTCATACGCGGGTCAGGTACTTGTCTTCGCGGCGGTCGACCCGGATCACCTGGCCCTCCTCGATAAAAAGCGGAACCTGGACCGTGGCCCCTGTTTCCAGCGTGGCCGGCTTGGTCCCGCCGGTGGCGGTGTCGCCCCGGATGCCCGGGGCCGTGCGGGTGACGGTCAGCTCGACAAAGGAAGGCAGCTCGACCGTGATCACCCGGTCATTATGGACCAGTCCCTCACACTCCATCCCTTCCTTCAGGTACTTAAGCTGGTCGGGCCCGATGAGCTCGTCGGTCAACATGATGTCGTCGAAGGTCCCCTGATCCATGAAGTGGTAGAAGTGACCGTCGGCGTAGGAAAACTGCATCGGCCGGCGTTCGAGCCTGACATCATTGACCCGCTCCCCCGCGTTATAGGTGCGATCGATGACCGCACCGGTGCGGATGTTCTTCAGCTTGGTCCGCACGAACGCGCCGCCCTTGCCCGGCTTGACGTGCTGAAAGTAGACCAGCTGAAAGAGCTGCCCGTCGATTTCGAGTACCAGCCCGTTCTTGAAGTCGGCAGTATTCGCCATGTGCTTGATTGAGAGGTCCAGGTGCTAGCCCAGCTCCAACAACTCCGTCCGGCCGTCGGAAAGCCGCCGAGGGCCTTCCGGGGCCAGGTAGACGTCGTCCTCGAGCCGGACTCCACCCCACCCGGGAAAATAGACTCCCGGCTCCACCGTGACCACGGCATGCGGCGGCAGGGGCGAATCCGAGGTCGCCGCCAGCCGGGGCGCCTCGTGCACCTCCAGCCCCAGCCCGTGGCCCAGTGAGTGGCCAAACGCGTCCCCAAACCCACCGGCCGCGATGACGTCGCGGGCCAGAGCGTCGGCTTCGCGCGCCGGCATCCCTGCCCGGAGCTGCTCGATGGCGCGGCGCTGAGCCGTCTGGACCAGATCGTGCACCATGCGTTGCCGCTCGTCCGCCCGCGCTCCAACTACCATGGTGCGAGTCAGGTCGGCGCAGTAGCCATCCACCTGGGCACCGAAGTCGATCAGGAGTAGCTCGCCTTTTCCGATGTTGCGCTGACTGGTGCGCGCGTGGGGGA
>DASRIN010000093.1:0-5084 GCA_035649975.1 Gemmatimonadales bacterium | reverse complement strand
TGCCGGATGATCTCCGCGGAAGGCCAGCCGGTCGATAACCTGACCGATGTGTACACCGGCTCGCCCGGTGCCGCGACCATCGAGCTGACCGCGGAAATTCAGGTGGACCCGCGGGAAGGCGCGGGCTCATCGGTGGTCGATCGGGTGGAGTTCTATAAGGAAGGGGACGAGACCGGTCTGACGCATGTCGGAGACGGCACCCCGATCGCCGGAACCAACCCGGCTCAGTACCAGCTGTCCTACAGTGCGGAGAGCCACGGCGTCCCGGGCGAAGCCAAGACCTATTTCGCCAACTGCGTCGCCCGCTCGGTGCAGGATCCCACCAAACAGGTTCCCTCCTATTCTCGGCCGGTGCGGGTGCGACGGTAGGCGGTCAGGCGGTCAGGCGGTCAGGCGGTCACGAAGACTCCTCATCCCGAGCGCAGAGATGGATCTGCCGATCTGGCCGTTTCATAGAGATGTCGGGCAAGCCAACAACGACCGCCCGACCGACATTGATTACCAGACCTGATCGGCTACCGTTGGACCATGGAAACCGCCGCCGTCCAGCGCCGTACCCTGCGCCTCCTCTTCGGCACTCAGATCATCAGCGGCATCGGCGTCGCCATCGGCGCGTCGGTCGGAGCCCTGCTGGCCGCGGACATCGTCAGTGTGGGGGCATCCGGTCTCGCCCAGAGCGCCGCGGTGGTCGGCGCCGCCCTGTTTGCGATCCCGGCCACGGCAATCGTGGACAGTCATGGCCGTCGGCCCAGTCTCGCCACCGGCTACATCGTTGCAGCCATCGGCGCCACGATCATCGTGGTGGCAGCGACACGCGGGTCGATTCCGCTGTTGTTCGGCGGATTTCTTCTCTTCGGCGCGGCCACGGCGGCCAACCTGCAGGCGCGCTATGCCGCGGTCGACCTCGCCCCGGCGGCCCTGCGCGGGCGGCACCTTTCCCTGGTTGTGTGGGCGACGACGCTCGGGGCCGTGCTGGGCCCCAGCCTGGCACCGTTTGCCGGCGCGTCACTGAGCCGGTATGGCATTCCCACCCTGGCCGGCCCGTTCTTCTTCTCCGCCCTGCTGCTCAGCCTGGCGAGCCTGCTCCTGCTGCTCTTCCTGAGACCGGACCCGGCCGTGGTTGCGCGACAGGCGAATGGCGACTCGAGCGCCCCGTCCTCCGGCAGTCCGCGAGTCGGCATGCGCGCCGCGCTCCGGGTCGTGCTGTCGCGGGTCCCGGCCCGCCTGGGCCTGAGCGCCATGGCCGTCGGCAACCTGATCATGGTCGGCGTGATGGCGATGACGCCGGTGCACATCAAGGGAGCCGGCCACGACGCCGCGCACACTCTCAGCATCGTCGGCCTGGTGATCAGCTTTCATGTCGCGGGGATGTATGCATTTTCGCCGCTCTTCGGCTGGCTCACGGATCGGCTGGGCCGGCGCTCGGTCATCATCGCCGGCATCGTCTTGCTGCTCACCGCCTGCGCCCTGGCCGGAACCGCGGGTCACAAACCGTCTCGTCTCGCCGGTGCACTCATGGTACTCGGCCTCGGCTGGTCGGCCTGCATGGTGGCGGGCTCCACCTTGCTCAGCGAATCGATTCCGCTCGAGCTGCGACCCTCGGCGCAGGGGCTCTCTGATCTCGTGATGGGGCTGGCGGGCGCGTCGGCCGGCGCGCTTTCCGGCCTGGTCGTGAGCGCATGGGGTTATCCGTCGCTGAATCTGCTGGCCGCGCTCACCACCCTGCCGCTGGTGCTGCTGGTCTCGCTTTCAAGCGATCGGGTGGCCGATCGCGCCGGTCCCGGAGAACCAGCCGACCCGCTCCGCAGTGCCGGCTAGCGGTATCTTCCCCAACAGAGTCCCGGTCGGTGGCAGGCAGGTGGTCTCGCACACAATTACAGGTGAGAGGATCATGTCCAATCATTACCTGGCAGTCATATTCGTCGCCCTGACAGCCTCAGGTACGGGCTGCAGCGGAGCCACTCCTAAGGCTGATGCGAGCGGTGGAGCTCAGTCGTCCGCCGGCAGCACAACGGCCGACACCACCTGTCGCTCCCTCCAGACCAAGGAGCCAAACGCCTCAGGCCAGCGTCCTGCGTTCCCCGGTCAGACCCGCGCCTGCGAAGCCAAATCCAACGTGGCCTTCGATGTTGTGGTCCTGACGAAGGGCCTGGAGCACCCCTGGGCGGTGGAGCCGCTTCCCGGCGGCGACCTGCTGGTCACCGAGAAGCCAGGGCGGATGCGGATCGTCTCCGCCAAGGGGGAGCTGGGCCAGCCGATCGCCGGCGTGCCCAAGGTGGCCGCCGGGGGCCAGGGCGGGCTGCTCGACGTGGCGCTGAGTCCCAGCTTCGATTCGGACCGCACCATCTTCTGGAGCTACAGCGAGCCGAGGGAGGGAGGCAACGCGACCAGCGTAGCCCGGGGAGTGCTCTCGTCCGACCGGAGCGGCCTGGAGCAGGTGCGGGTGATCTTCCGTGCCCAGCCGACCTACGATGGCGACAAGCACTTCGGGTCTCGTCTGATGTTCGGAAGAGACGGCATGCTGTTCGTCAGCCTGGGCGAGCGGAGCGACAAGCCGATGCGGCCCCAGGCTCAGCGGCTCGACAGTCACATGGGCAAGATCCTGCGGATCACTCCCGACGGTCAGGCACCCAAGGACAATCCGTTCGTGGGCCGGCAGGGCGCGCTGCCGGAAATCTGGAGCGTCGGGCACCGCAATGTGCAGGCTGCCGGTTTCGATCCCAACGGCCAACTCTGGGACATCGAGCACGGCACCAACGGGGGCGACGAGCTCAACAAGGTCGAGAAGGGGAAGAACTACGGGTGGCCGCTCCAGGCCTATGGGGAGGAGTATGCCGGAACGCCGATCCAGGGTGCGACGACGGCACGCGAGGGAATGGAGCAGCCGGTGTACTACTGGGACCCGGTGATCGCGCCGTCCGGCCTGCAGTTCTATACCGGCGAAGCGTTCCCGGCCTGGAAGGGCAGTCTCTTCGTCGGGGCCCTCAAGGAGATGCGGCTGGTGCGGCTGATGCTCGAGGGCGACAAGGTCACCGGCGAGGAGCACCTGCTGAAGGACCGCAACCAGCGGGTGCGCGACGTGCGCCAGGGTCCCGATGGAGCGCTGTACCTGGTGACCGATCAGGACAACGGCGAGCTCTGGAAGATCGTGCCGCGTGGGTAGTCGCTAGTCACTAGGCACAGCGTGCACGCTGCGGCGAGGATTAGCGACTAGCGACTAGCGACTAGCCTAACGGCTTCTTACCCGCCCGCAGCAACCGCACGAACTCCGCCAGCCGGCGCTGGCGGGTCTCCGGGCGCTTGGCGTCGAGCAACCGGTATAGAATGGCGAAGCGGTTCTGGCCGTTCAGCTGCTCGAAGGTTTCCTGTGCCCGAGGATGCGCCTGGAGCGCTGCGGCGAGATCCTCGGGCACGGTCATGTTCCGGCGCGACGGATAGGCTGCATCCCAGCGGCCGTCCCGCTGGGCCGCCTCCATCTCCCGGATCCCTGCAGCTGAGAGCCGGCCCGCGGCGTGGAGCTTCTCGACCGACGCGCGGTTGATCTGGGACCACTTGCTCTTGGGACGCCTGGGTGTGAAGCGCTGCCGGTACCAGGTCTCGTTCACCGGAGCGATCTGCCCGTCGATCCAGCCATGACACAGCGCCACCTCGAGCGCCTCGGCGTAATACACCGACCTCACCCCGGCGTTCTTCTTAGCGAACTCGAGCCAGACGCCGGGCGCCTTCCCGTGCTGCGCAGCGAGCCACTTCTCCCACGCCGCCTTGGTGCGGAAACGCTTCACCGGCAAGTTCTTCTTGGTTGGACTTTTCGGCATTGCTCTCCTAGCCGCTAGTCCCTAGTCGTTAGTCGCTACCCCTCCCCGCAACGTTTACGCTGTAACTAGCGACTAGCGACTAGCGACTAATGACTAATGACTAGCGACTAACGACTACCACAGCGACACACTCGATCTCGACCCGGGCGCCGAGCGCGAGTCCGTTGGTGCCGAAGGCGCTCCGGGCCGGGAACTGTCGGGGGAAGTAGCTGGCGTATATCTCGTTCATCGCCGGCCACTCGGCCATGTCGGCCATCATGACCGTGCACTTTACCACTTTGTCCCAGGACGAGCCGACCCGCTGCAGCACGTCCCCAATGTTCTCCATGGTCTGGCGCGCTTCGGCTTTGATGCCGCCGGCCACCAGTTTTCCGGTGCTGTCGGTGCCGATCTGGCCGGCGAGGAAGAGCAGGTCGCCTACCTGCACCGCCGGTGAGAAGGGGTACTTGGGAGGGCCATAAGGTGTGTGGAACGCAATCGCCGGCGAGCCCTCCGCCGTGGAAGATCGCGGGGGCTTTGCTGTGTCGGGGGGCCCGCAGCCGGCGAGCCCGGCAATCCACACTACGGCAGTCCGAAACGGCTTCACAGGGACCTCCAGGATCACGCGATGGCGGCGTTCGTCAGCGCGGTGAGATATACGATCCGGTTAGGCACGCCGTAAGCCTGCCGTGAGACGCCGATGTCCTGATGTTAGGATTGACGTATGCGTGTGTCGCCCGCCGAGTATCTAGGCCTGAAGCTTCGGGCGCACCAGCTGCTGCGGGACGTCCCGTTGTATGACGTGTCGGTGGTGGACTTACCCGGTGGCGGCGCCGAGCGGAGCCTGGCCGATATTCGCGCACTGGGCCGGGCGGTCCCGCCGAGCCGGATCACGCAGGGACTCTTCGGCGTGCGACGCGTGCTGGGGCGGGTGTTCGGCTGGGACAGGACACCGATGCGGGTCGAGGACTCGATGCTGCCACATCTTTCAGAGCAGGACCGCCTGGAATCCGAGATCGTTCCCGGCACTCCCGACGGCGCCTTCCTTATACTCTATCAGTTCGCCCGCGAGTCGCTGAGCGAGACCCGCAATGCCACAGTGCGCGGGTGGATCTCGCTCGCACTCACCCGCACTGCTACCGGCTACCGGCTCTACTTCGGGGTGTACGTGCTCCCGGTCTCCTGGCTCACTCGGCCGTACCTCATGATGATCGAGCCGTTTCGCCGGGTGTTATATCCAGCCATGCTTCGGCGGATCCGCCGCGCCTGGCTCGCCGAGTACAGCTAACG
>DASRIN010000092.1:0-2872 GCA_035649975.1 Gemmatimonadales bacterium | reverse complement strand
ACAGGTGGCAACGCTCGCAGCGGTAAGCAGTGCGGTGCAGACGTACACCAGGCGGCGAACCCGATCGACTTCGGCGCCCAGATGGCGGGCGGGCTCATCACCCAGCGCCAGCAAGTCCAACGATCGGGCGTGAAATAACAGGACACCCAACGGCAGCACCGCATATGCCGAGAACACGGCGAGCGCGCGCCACGAGGCGGTGCCGAAGCCGCCGAGCAGCCAAAGAAAGGCGTTGCGGACCCCCGGCGCGTCGGAGAGGACCATGATGGCGCTCATGAGTGCGCCGGCAAAGGCGCCGACCACGACGCCGGAGAGCAGCAGCACATGGGGATCGAGCCGGCGGCCCGAGACCACGCTCAGCCGATACACCAGCGCGACCGCAGCGAGCGCGCCCAGAAATGCCGCCAACGGAATAGCCCAGGGACTGGCCGCCTCCGAGGCTATGGCAATGACCGCTCCCAGGCCTGCCCCACTCGACAATCCGAGGAGGTACGGCTCGGCCAGTGGATTGCGGATCATCGCCTGAAGCGCCGCACCGGAGACGGCCAGGCTCCCACCCACCAGGAAGGCGAGCACCACCCGGGGCGCCCGAAGATCCCGAACGATGCCTGCCTCGGGGCCCTGCCCCGAGATCAAGCCGCTCCACACAGCCGTGAGCGGTAGCGGCACGGCCCCGGCACTCAGCCCAAGCAGCACGCAGGCGAAAACGAGCAACGTGAGTAGCACGATGCGGACGCTCACGGAGTCGGCGTCCTCATCTTGGCGGCCAGCTGCCGGATGGCGGCGGGTGAGCGGGGACTGGGCCGGTTGAACTCGGAGCCCTTGACTCGGAGGAACCGGTGTTCCCGCACCGCTCGGACGACCTGCCACTCGGGCCGACTGGCGAATGCCGAAGGGCCTTCGGTCGTGGTGAAGATGAGATCCGGATCCCGTGCGGCGACTGCTTCGATGCTGATCACGCCGGAGGAGGCCGAAACGTCGGCGAACAGGTTCTGGCCCCCGGCGCGCTCGATCAGCTCGCTGAGGAAGCTGCCCCGGCCGATCGTCATCGGGGGCTGTTCCCACACCAGAAGCAGCACCTTCCGCTGGCGCGGGGAGGCGGATTGCGAGGCATGGGCCAGTGCCGTGTCGAATACGGCGGTAACCGAATCGGCACCGGAACGGTGTCCAGTGAGCCGGCCAAGGATCCGAGCGACCCGGGGAACGTCGCTCAGCGCGTCGGTGTTGAGCCGCAGCGAGGGAATGCCGAGCTCACGGAGTCGCCCGGCGACGGGAGCGTTCTGACCGGAGTTGTACAGCACGACCAGATCGGGGCTGGTGGCCAGCACCGCCTCGATGCTCGGCTTGATGCCGTCGCCTAGATTGCGCACCGCCCGGACTGCTGGCGGGTAATCGCAATACTGGGTCCGTCCGACCACCGTGGGCCCCGCGCCGATGGCGAACAGCAGTTCGGTGGTAGCCGGAATCAAGGAGACGACCCGTTGCGCCGGAGCCGTCAGAACCAGAGTGTCGCCCGCGTCATCGACGACCCTGATGCCGCTGGAGACCGCCGGCCGGGTGCCGCACCCGCTCGTTCCCGAGCTGAGCACGACGCCGAGGGCCAAACTGAGGTATCGGAGGAGAACCCGGTAAATAATTCCGCCCATCCCTCGCTGGAGGAATGGGCGGTCGGCGACAGCACGTGGCGGTCGGGCACGCCACCAACCCTCCCCCGAGGGCTTCATGGTGGCACGAACGGAGAGGTCTCCTGGCTTCGGGACTCCACTCGCCTTCCCGGTTTCCCAGTGGCGTCTTGAGTGGAGAATCTGGCGCGTTGGACGCCAGCTCCCGTTACAGTGGCGGGGCCGCGCCGGTCTTCCACCGGCTTCCGAGTAGCCCCGTTCGTGGTCAATCGATTGTCGAGCAGCGCAAGTTTATGGCTTCCCACTACCGCCCGCAAGGGTGCTCTCCAGTTGTCGCTTCAACCGCGCTCGCTCGCTCTGGTATGCCGCCCACTGGTCATCCGTCATCTCCTGTCGCCTTTCGAGAAACTGTGCGTCCAGGGCGGCAATGGTTTGCACCAGCTCGGAAGCGGTGCCGGGCGAGGTAGTGCTCCCCCGCCTGCCGATGCCGTACCAGCCGGCTCCCACAAGACCGAGGGCCAGCAGGGCTATCAGGCCAGGCAATAACCACGGTGGTGGTCGGAGCAGGCCGGGGACAGTCACCCGTAGAACGCCGTTCGACGGGACGGTGCCGGTCCATCGCCGGAACACCCGGCCCTGAATGACCTGGCTATCCACGGGCGAAATGCCCGGCGCGGAGACTCGCACGGCCGGCTCCTCGGCCAGCACATTGAGCGACAGCCCTCTCGGAACCAGTAGCTCTATGACCCGTTGGTTGGCCGGAATCTGATACTGGAGGGTGAGCTGCTTCTCTCCGGGCGCAAGCGCCGAGGCCAGGACGAGAGAATCGCCCGCGCGAGTAACTGCGGCTGCGGACACATCCCCCTCACTCAGCTCCAGACCCACCGTACCCCGAGGCAGGCTGGTGCCCCAGGAGCCCCGCACGGTATCGGGGGCTACCCGGGTGCGAGTGCCCTCGTTGCGCAGCACCAGCAGGTCGAGAATGCTGCGAGCACCGGTCTCGCCACCCGGACGGGTCACAACCAGGTGGCGCGCCTCCAATGCCACGGGCGCAGCGCTCGAGGTGTCGTACACCACGATGCGCAAGCCGGTATCGGGCTTCGCCGGATTGGTCGCCAGCGGCGGGGAGAAGTATTCGATGCCCGCGTAGCGGCCACTGACCAGGTAGAAGGCTCCGGTATCGGGCCGAAAGTTGAACCGGAATCTGCCCTGCTGATCGGATCGTGTGGAGTCGACCGGACCCTGGATCG
>DASRIN010000091.1:0-2852 GCA_035649975.1 Gemmatimonadales bacterium | reverse complement strand
TGGGACCGTCGAGGTTCGTGAGGATGAACCGGCCGGCGTTCCAGAGCTTGTTGGCGAAATTGCGGCCCGCCGCGAATGTGCCCTCGATGTTGTTGGGATCGAGGATCACGTCGGTGCCCACCGACATGCCGGCCACGAGCGTGTAGCGCAGCGCGTCCGCGCCGTACTGCTGCACCACGCCCAGCGGATCGATGCCGTTGCCCAGCGACTTGGACATCTTCCGGTGCTGGGTGTCTCGCACCGTGCCGTGGAGATAGATGTCGGTGTAGGGAACCGTCCCCATGAAGTGGAGCCCGGACATGATCATCCGCGCCACCCAGAAGAACAGGATCTCGGGCGCCGATACCATGGTGTGGCCGGGATAGAACTCCACCAGATCGCGAGTACGCGCCGGCCAGCCCAGGCTGGAAAACGGAACCAGCCAGGAGGAGAACCAGGTATCGAGCACGTCCTCGTCCTGCCGGACCGGTCCGCCGCAGCCGGGGCAGACTTCGAGATCGCTGCGGCTCACGCTGGTTTGGCCGCAGCCCGGACTCTCGCAGTACCAGACCGGGATCCGGTGGCCCCACCAGAGCTGCCGGGAGATGCACCAGTCGCGGATGTTCTCCAGCCAGCCGGCATAGTCGTCGCCCCTTCGCTCGGGGACGAACCGCAGGGTACCATCGCGGTAGGCCGCCAGCGCGGGACGCGCGAGCGGCTCCATCCGCACAAACCACTGGTCGGAGAGCCGGGGCTCCACCACGGTTCCGCACCGGTAGCAGTGGCCAACCGCGTGGCGATGCTCCTCGGTCCGCTCCAGCAGGCCGGCCGACTCGAACTCCCGCACCACCTGCCGGCGAGCCTCGTAGCGGTCCAGGCCGTGGAACCGTTCCGGCGCGGCCAGACTGATCCGGGCTTCCGGCGTCATGATGTCGATGCTCGGCAGGTTGTGGCGGCGGCCGATCTCGAAGTCAGCGGGATCGTGCGCCGGCGTCACTTTCACCGCGCCGGACCCGAATGTGGGGTCTACCGATTCATCGGCCACGACCGGAATCAGGCGATCCACCAGCGGAAGCCGGATCTTTTGGCCAATGAGCCCGCGGTAGCGCTCGTCCTCCGGATGAACGGCAACCGCGGTGTCGCCCAGCATGGTCTCGGGCCGGGTGGTGGCGACCGTCAGGTGGCCGCTACCATCGGCCAGCGGATAACGCAGGTGCCAGAGGTGCCCGTTGACCTCCTCTTTCTCCGCCTCCTCGTTGGAGAGCGCGGTCAGGCAGCGGGGGCACCAGTTGATGATGTAATGGCCGCGATAGACCAGCCCCTGCTCGTACAGCTGGACGAACACCTCGCGGACTGCTCGCGACAGGCCTTCGTCCAGAGTGAAGTAGGTGCGCGACCAGTCGGCGGAGCAGCCGATTGCCTTGAGCTGCTCCAGGATGGCTGAGCCGGTCTCCCGAACATGCTGCCACACCCGCTCGACAAACGCATCCCGGCCCAGGTCGAAGCGGGTGAGCCCCTGCTGGGCCAGGATCCGCTCGACCACGTTCTGGGTGGCGATGCCGGCGTGGTCGGTCCCGGGTACCCAGAGCGCCCGCCGTCCTCGCATCCGCTCGAACCGGATGAGTACATCCTGGACGGTGTTGTTGAGGCCGTGACCCATGTGCAGCGCCGCGGTGACGTTGGGCGGCGGCATCATGATCACATACGGCTCCCCGGAGCCGGGGGCGTGCTGGTCGGGGGAGAAGAGCCCCTGGTCCAGCCACCAGCGGTAGAGCTCGTTCTCGATTGCAGATGGATTGTATTGCGGGGCGAGCGGCTCGGTCATGCGCTCTGGTCAGTCACTCCAGGTCCGCCGGAGTGGCTGTCGTCCTCGCCGCGGACCAGGATGCTGTTGATCACCGTGTCGATCCCGGGCACGGCGCGGCCGATCCGGCCTGCCAGGGTGCGGGTCCCCCGGTCGGTGACCCAGCCTCGAAGCTCGATGGTGCCGCGACTTACCGCGATCACCTCTATGCTATGGCGGGCTAGACGGGGCTCGGCTCGAATCGCCGCGTCGACCGCTCGGGCCGCCGCTGCCGGGGAGACCGGCATCGGCGTGCTGTGTCCCAGCCGCCGGGTAGCCCGGCGAAACCGGGTCTGGTTCACTCCTCCGACCCACTCACTCAAGCCAAAGCCGGCCAGCATCCCGGCCCCGACACCCAAGGCGGTCCAGAGGAAGATCTGCATTCCGCTCAGCTGGTCTCGACGCACGCGCAGTCCTCTTACAGAAGGATTCGTACTGTCGTTAAGTTAACCCTTTTCCGGGTCGGATACAGGAAAATCCATTCTCTCGAGGTACCCATGGAAGATGATCGGGTACAATTATCGGGCTCCGAGCTGGTCCGGTGGATGGTCGTCGCCCTGGTCGTCCTGGCGGGCGTCGGCCTGTTCTTCTTGTTCGCTCCCTCCAGCAAGCCGGCGGTGCCGGCCTCGGTGCAGGAAACCACTCCGTGACGGTAGTGCAGGTTACCCTGCCCGACGGAAGCCAGCGCGAGGCCGCTGCCGGGACCACACCCCGGCAGATCGCCGAGAGCATCGGGCCCGGCCTCGCCCGTGCGGCCCTGGTTGCCCGGGTCAACGGCGAGCTCTGGGACCTCGACCGCCCCCTCGAGACCGACGCGTCGGTCGCGATTCTCACCGATCGCGATCCCGATGCGCTCCAGGTGCTCCGGCACTCCTCTGCCCACATCCTCGCGACGGCCGTCCGGGAGCTGTTCCCGACAGCAGGGATCGGGTTCGGTCCCGCCATCGAGGACGGCTTCTACTACGACTTCCAAGTGGACCGCCCCTTCACCCCGGAGGATCTGGAGCGACTCGAAGCCAAGATGGCCGAG
>DASRIN010000089.1:0-2065 GCA_035649975.1 Gemmatimonadales bacterium | reverse complement strand
CTGCCTGGTAGGCAAGGGCGTGGCCGTCGCCAGTGTATTCCCAACTGTTGCTGGTGATCGAGTAGGCCCGACCCACCCCTCCGGTGGCCAGCACGATCGCCTTGGACCGAAAGAGCCGGAAACGGCCCCGCTCGCGGTCGTACGCCAGCGCTCCGGCTGCGCGGCCATCCTCGGTGAAGATGCGAAGGATGGTGCACTCCATGTGCACGTCGATGCCCTGATGGATGCTGTGGTCCTGGAGAGTGCGGATCATCTCCAGGCCGGTCCGATCTCCCACGTGAGCCAGGCGGGGATACTTGTGACCCCCGAAGTTGCGCTGGAGAATCCGTCCATCGGCGGTCCGGTCGAAGAGCGCTCCCCACGCCTCCAGCTCCCGAACCCGATCCGGCGCCTCCCTCGCGTGGAGCTCGGCCATCCGCCAGTTGTTCAGATACTGCCCGCCACGCATCGTGTCGGCGAAATGCACCTGCCAGCTGTCGCGTTGATCCACGTTCCCCAGGGCGGCGGCCACACCACCCTCGGCCATGACCGTGTGCGCCTTGCCGAGCAGCGACTTGCAGACCAGACCCACTGACACTCCTGCCGCGGAAGCGGCGATGGCGGCCCGGAGCCCCGCCCCGCCGGCACCGACGACGAGGACGTCGTGATCGAAGGTCTGGTAATCAGTCACGGTCGGCTCTCATTCCCGGTCTCAGAGAATCCTCAAGTCGGTCCAGACCCCCATCGAGCACAGCCTGACGTACACGTCGGCGAAAGCCACGGAGAAGAGGCTGGCCCAGGCCCAGCGCAGGTGAACCCGGTTGAGGCAGCTGGAGCAGTCATAGATCCGCTTGCGCACCGGAGCTCGAGACAGCCAATCGAGGTATCCGCCCACGACGTGACGCATGGAATGACATCCCAGCGTGTACCCGGAGAGCAGTGTCACGTTGCCCAGCAGCACGAGGGTGCCCACGCCGATGCCGAATGACTTCTCGCCGGTGACGGGATCGGTGAACCAGAGGGCCTGGTAGACGTCATAGCTCAGCACCAGCAGGAACAGGAGCGCAACGTACAGGAAGTAGCGATGGACATTCTGCACGATCAGCGGGAAGGCGGACTCGCCCCGATAGCGTGTGCGGGGCTCGCCGACCGCACACGCGGGCGGGTCAGCCCAGAACGCCTTGTAGTAGGCGCCACGGTAGTAGTAACAGGTGACCCGGAAGAGCCCGGGAAAAGGCAGGATCAGGAGGGCCGGCGAGAAGACCAGCCATCCCGGCCACCACTCCGGCTTCGGCCCGAACCACGCATGCGGCGAGCTGCCGAAGAGCTCCGGCGAGTAGAAGGGAGAGAGGTAGGGTCCGTAGGTGTAGTGGTCGCCCTGGAATGCGGCCCAGGTCGCATAGACGATGAAGCTGGTGAGAATGACGAAGACGATCGCCGGCTGCACCCACCATCGGTCACGGCGCATGCTTTCGCCGAAACGACGCCGAATCACCGGAAGCTGGGCGTGCGCCATGGGGGAGCGCCTTCTGCCTGTGGCGGCCTGGAGATCGATGCAGTGGCAGGACGGATGCGAACCAGCAGGGATATTCGAGGAGGCTAGGGCGACCTGTCAATGGCCTCCGGGTGGCATGTGGCGCTTTCGCTCTGCTGCCTGGCAAATCCATAGAACGCGCCGATCCTCTCCCCGAGGTACGCGCAGAGCGCCGCCGCCAGCAGGGGCAGCCAGAAGCTCATCGTCTCGTAGGTAGATGAGCTGACGACGCGCGTCCCCCCGCTGCCAATTCCGATCGATCGCAGCGCGGAGCGAACGTGGGAGTCGGTGTAGGTGTTGGCGACCCACCATCCGACGGCGAGCCCCACGAGGGCGGGCGCCTTGGGGAAGACCTGAGAGCGGACCTGCCTCAGGACCGCGCGTCCGAATCCCACTGTCTCGCGCGCAGCCTGGGGCGCCCAGTTCGGGAGCGCGCTCCCGCCATACGGCGCGCCCCGCCGCTCGCGCTCACACGCGATCAGCGCCAGCTGCTCCCGCAGCGCGGCCACTTCACTCGCCGGCGATCCGCTCACCAGCTCCCCGAGCGCTTCT
>DASRIN010000088.1:0-3783 GCA_035649975.1 Gemmatimonadales bacterium | reverse complement strand
CGTCGCGACACGAACAGCCGGTACAGTGTCCGCACGATCGCGTCGGCCGACACGAGCGCCTGATGCGGAAGGCTCACCAGAGCCACCGCTGCCTGCTGCGCCGACACGACCGCATCCTGTCCGACGGCCGCGTAGTACGCGCGCCATGACTGATCGCGCGGCGGCCTGACGAGGGCGAGCAGGATCGCCGTGGCCCACGGGGCGACAACGGCGCCGAGTCCGATCAGCGTCCACCGCCAGCCGGAACCGGGCAACACCGTCCACCCGCCGACGAAGAGGAGTAACTGCGCGATCTCCACCGTGCTGCGACGCAGGTTGTCGATGATCTTCCAGCGGGACAGGATCGAGAGCCGGTTGGGCTCGTCGCCCTGCGGGCCCGGTACCCGGCTCCGGAGCCAGGGCAGGAGCTGCCAGTCCCCCCGGATCCAGCGGTGCTTGCGGCGGGTGTAGGTCAGGTACCGGCTGGGATAGTCGTCGTAGACGATCACGTCGGTGGCGAGCCCGGCCCGGGCATAGTTGCCCTCGATCAGGTCGTGCGACAGCAACGTGTTCTCCGGGAAGCGGCCCCGGGTGGCCCGCTCGAACGCCACCACGTCGTAGACGCCCTTGCCGGTGAAGCTCCCCTCGCCGTAGAGGTCCTGGTACACGTCCGACACCGCCGTGGTGTAGGGATCCACCCCAGGATGGCCGGAGTGGATCGAGGCAAACACCGAGCGGTACGAACTGGGCAGCGACACTCCGACCCGCGGTTGCAGGATTCCGTATCCCCGCACTACCCGGCCCAGGCTTTCGTCGTAGACCGCGCGGTTGAGCGGATGGGCCATGGCTCCTACCAGCGCAGGAGCCGCGTCCGGCGGCAGCGTGGTGTCGGCGTCGAGGGTGATCACGTAGCGCACCGAGCGAAGCAGGTCCTTGTCGCCCACGATAGCCGAGAACGCCCCCTCTTCTCCCTCCAGGACGAAGCGGTTGAACTCGGCCAGCTTGCCGCGCTTCCGCTCCCAGCCCATCCACACGCCTTCGACCGGGTTCCAGCGCCGGGGCCGGTGAAAGAGGTAGAAGGCGTCCTCTCGCCCCGCGGCGTAGCGCGCGTTGAGGGCCCGCACCCCTGCCACCGCCGCCTCGAGGATGGCGGCATCGTCGTCCCGGCTTTCGGTGCCGGCATCGGTGAAGTCGCTCAGCAGCGCGAAGTGGAGATGCGCCTCCCGGTTGGCCAGGAACTGCACTTCCAGGTTCTCCAGCGACTCCTCCACTGCCTCCACACTCGGGAACAGGGTGGGGATCACGACGGCGGTGCGATACTCCGGCGGCACACCGTGCTCGTGCAGATCGAGCTTGGGAAGGGGGCGGGGCTCCAGGAAGGCGGTAACCAGCTGGTTGACCAGATTGACCGCAATGTCGGCAGCGGGCAGCAGGCCGATGAGCAGCACCCAGGGCCAGACCGAACGGGCCTGGGCTCCGCCCAGCCAGAGCACGGCGGCAAGCGCGGCGACAGTGGTGAGGATGATTCCGCCGACAAAGACCATGTTGGGATGGCGCCGGACCCAGCGGTCGATCGCCTCTCCCGGCGCCGCTGAGTAGCCGACCTGCCGCTCCAGTTCCGGGAGTCCCTGGTCCACCAGGTAGTAGCCCACGTGGCATCGGCGCTGGTCCTCCGGATGCTGCTCCACACCGAGGCGGGCGAGGTCGACCGCCCGCTGGGCCACAGTCTCCTCGGTGAGCCGGATCCGCTTGGCGATGCGTTCCACCGAGTGGCGGTAGCTGTCGCGGGCGGCGAAGGTCATGCCGGCGTAGAATCCGGAGGGATCGTCCCGCAGCACCGCCTCGATCCGGCTCTGCGCCTCCACGAAGGTCCGCCACTCCATCCGGCCCACTGCCCGCAGGCTGGTGATGCTGTTGGCCATGACCACCTGGGTGATGGCCATCCGCTCGGTGCTCCGGGTCGCCGCCTCCTGCGCGCTCATCGCCTCTTCGGCGATCCAATGCTCCAGCCGCATCAGTGCGGGGAGCGCGCCGGCTTCCTGCCGGAGCTGCTGCACGAACCGGGAGATGAACGTCGGGGTGAGCAGCGGAGGGTCGGCCAGGAACCGGACCAGCTCTGCGTCCAGGGCGGTCTCGCCCGCTTCCCGCGCGCTGGTGATGCGGGCCGCCGCCGAGTCGGCCAGATCGAGCTCCTCGATTCGCCGCACGGTACGCAGCGCCATCCGGCGCACGTTCTCGATCAGCCCCAGCCGGAGCATGGCCGGCACCGCCCACAGCTCGCCGATGGTAAGGGTGGAGATCTGCTGGTACGCGGCTACGAAGCCGCTCACGTTGTCGAGGGCGATCCGGCCTTCGGTGTGGGAGATCAGCGTGATGGCCAGCTCGTACACCCGGGGATAGCCGGCCAGCGGGCCCGCGGCCAGCTCGGGCAGCTGGCGGTAGTACCCGATCGGCAGGCTCTCCCGCACCTCGCTGATGTGCTCCTGCAGGACGTAGTAGTTGTCCAGCAGCCATTCCCCCGCCGGGCCTACCGACATGCCGCTGTCCGCGGCCTCGGTCAGCCGCTGGTAGGCGTCGGCCAGGATCCCGCGGGTCTGCTCCAGCCGGGCGAGGAGCGGGGTACGCCGCCGGCCCCGCCGCTTGGCCGAGAGCCGCTGGGTCGCGGCGAGCGACTGGGCCCGTTCGGCCAGGTGCTCGGCGCCGAGCAACTCGCCGCGGATCGGGCCGGCGAGCAGATCCTCGCGGGCATCGGAGCGGAGCGACGGGGTGAGGACGGTAAACGACCGGCGGGTGTCGAGCGGGATGGAAGAGCCTCGCTGGAGCAGGAGCTAGGAGCTGAGAGTCAGGAGATCAGCTATAAGCTACATAGAGGATGGGGGGAGCCAAGCTACCGCCTGACCGACTGACCGCCGATCTTGCCCTCAGTCGCACATTGTCCTATAGTAGCTCGACAATTGCTCGCTCGTGGTGATTTGCGGCGTATTGCGGCCACGTTAAACAACTCGCTAAAAAGCCTCGCATCCCGCGTGTCTTTTTGGCACCGGGATTTTTTCTTCCGGGCCAATCAGATACCGAGGCGACGGGGCAGGAAGGAAGCATCCATGTCTCTACCCGGCGCAGTCGCCTCGCCTCCCGAGCCTCGCGCTCGCAAGCTGGACCAGCCTCGCCTGAGAGTCCTGCCGCTCTCCTGTGTGCTCTGTGGCGCGCAGTACGACCCCGCACCCAGCGCCGTCTGCGAGCAGTGCCTGGGTCCGCTGGAACCGGTCTACTCCAGAGCGGCGCCGCCCACCCGCGACCTCATCTCCCAGCGCGAGCACTCGCTCTGGCGCTACCGCGAGTTCCTCCCGCTCGCCGGACCGCCCGAGCTTTCCCGCGACAGCGGCATGACCCCGCTGCTCGAGTCGCCGGCTCTGGCCCAGAAGCTCGGCGTCGCCCGCCTCTGGCTCAAGAACGACGCGGTGTCCCACCCGTCGCTCTCCTTCAAGGATCGAGTAGTCGCCGTCGCCATCAACGCTGCCCACGCGCTTGGACTCGACACCGTGGGCTGCGCCTCGACCGGCAACCTGGCCAATGCGGTGGCGGCGCAGGCCGTCCGCGCCGGATTGCCGGCCTGGATCTTCATCCCTCACGATCTCGAGCCGGCCAAGATCATCGCCACCGCGGTGTATGGCCCCCATCTGGTCCGGATCCGCGGAACCTACGACGACGTCAACCGGCTCTGCGTCCAGGCGGCCGACCGGTTCGGCTGGGGCATCGTCAATGTGAACCTGCGGGGCTACTACGGCGAAGGCTCCAAGACGGTGG
>DASRIN010000087.1:0-3096 GCA_035649975.1 Gemmatimonadales bacterium | reverse complement strand
ACCAACACCTCCCGACCGCGACACTCTTGCGTCCGCGCCCCCGCCGGTCGAACTGGTCCGGTGATCATCGAGACGATCGTCACCACAGTAGACGGTCAGGGTGTCATCAACTTCGCCCCCATGGGAGTCGAGTGGGGTGAGGACATCATCGTCCTCAAGCCCTTTCTCGAGACCACCACCTACCGCAACCTGAGCACCAGCCGGATGGCAGTCGTAAATCTGACCGACGACGCCATGCTGTTTGCCCAGGGAGCTATTGCCAGCCCTCAGTTCCCCTCCTTTCCCGCCAGCGTGGTGACCGGATTCGTACTCGAAGCGGCCTGTTCCTGGAGGGAGCTCGAGGTACTCTCGCTCGATTCCACTCCGCCCCGGTCCCGGATCGAGGCCCGGGTGGTGCATCGAGGCTTTCGCCGGGAGTTCATCGGGTTCAACCGGGCCCGCCATGCCGTACTGGAAGCGGCCATCCTAGCCACCCGGACCCATCTCATTCCGGCCGACGAGATCCGGCAGGAGTATGTGAAGCTGCAGGTGATCGTGGACAAGACCGCGGGTCCCCGGGAGCAGGAGGCCATGCAGCTGCTGACCCAGTATGTCCAATCGAGATAGCATTTTCGTCGAGGCGCCGGCTCGGCTCCACTTCGGGGTGCTGGATCTTCGAGGACAACTGGGTCGCTGTTTCGGGGGACTGGGCGCCGCCATCCCCTCTCCCTCACTGCTGCTGGAGGTTTCCGGAGCTGACCGGTTTTCGGCAGAGGGCCCCGATAGTGAGCGGGCGGTCGAGTTTGCCGAGCGATGGGTGCGATACCACGGATTAACCGAGGGAGCGCACCTCACTATCCAACGGGCCATCCCCAGCCACTCCGGGCTGGGGTCCGGCACTCAGCTGGCCCTGGCGGTGGGTCGCGGGCTGAGCGAGCTCCACGGTGTGTCGGCCGGACCCGAGGAGCTGGCCCGGGCGACCGGCAGAGGCAAGCGGTCGGCCATCGGGACCTGGGCCTTCGGGTTGGGCGGATTCATCGTCGAGGGGGGCCGCCGGCCCGGCTCCGACACCATTGCCCCACTGCTGACTCGCTTTCCGGTTCCTGATGACTGGCGCTATGTGCTGGCCGTGCCGGATGGCGGGCGGGGGCTGAGCGGTGAGGCCGAAGCGCTGGCCTTCGAGCAGCTTCCGGCGCCGCCTCAGAGCGAGGTGGAGCGCGTCGCCCACATCGTGCTCATGCAGCTACTTCCCGCCCTGGTCGAGGCCGACCTGCCTAGTTTCGGCGCGGCGCTGTCGCAGGTTCAGCGGATTACCGGGGCCTGGTTCGCCCCCCAGCAGGGCGGGATCTTTGCCCCCGGACCCACCGAGCACCTCGTGTCGGCAATGGCCGCGCGGGGGGCCCTGGGCGTGGGTCAGAGCTCCTGGGGGCCAGCCGCATACGGGCTGGTAAGTGGCCCGGCCGCAGCAGAAAAGCTGGCGCAGCAGGTCCGGGGCGACCTGGGCTCTCCGGGCCAGGTCTTCCACGGCAAATTCGCCGCCCAGGGAGCCCGGGTTTGGGGCCTGTGAGCCGGGCCGGATTCTGATTGACAGTTCTTTTTTCGAGATGTATACTGGCCTCTCTAAGCTACCAGCAATCGGCGACTTGGCAGGTTCAACCAGGGTCCCGCTCAGGCAGTTGCGCTGACCCTCCCGCGGGGACGAGCCCCGAGACTTTGGCGGCGTCATGATGCAATGGAATGCTGCCTCCCCAAATGCAGTCACTTACTGGAACACGAAAGGTTCGGCAACGCCCTGAGGAATGTGATGGGATCGTTCCGGCTTGGTGGCACGAACTGCGGAGTATCAATTTCGCGGCGTAAGGGCTGGGCGCGGAATCGCTGGCCTGAAGCGCCGTGGCGCTACTCCTATATCAGGCCGCAGCAGTCCTCGTCGTCTCGTGGTTCTTCCCGGTTTTCAGCGTCCCCATCCTCTTCTCGTCTTCGCGCGGTCAGCGTCCCTCCTCCGGGCCGCGCATCGAAGTCCATCCAACGAACCACAGGTGCAGCGGGCTGTTCCCGGACCCGCACCGGGTTCCGCCGATGGATGCTCCCGACGGTCGAGCGCGGGCCTCCAGCCGCAGCAGCGTTTGAACGGTCGGTGTTGTAGTACGGCCCGGGCCGGCTCTCGGGACTTGAACCCTCCGCCGCCCGACCTAGCCAACGGTAGCATCGATGGAAGTCAGTAGGAGAGTCACCCTTTTCCCTGAGGTCAGTTATGAACCGTTTTGCGCAGAAAGTAGTGTCTGGCGGGCTCGCCGCGGGGCTGTTGGTATCCGTAGCGGTGTCGGCCAGCGCCCAACAGGCGCGGTCCGGAGAATGGACCTATGGTGCGCCCGAGGGCGAATGGCACATGACCGGTCGGGATTACAGCCTGCAGCGGTTCAGCCCGCTCAAGCAGATCTCGACCTCCAACGTGGCCGAGCTCCGGCCGGTCTGGTCGTTCTCGACCGGGACGCTTCGGGGACACGAGGGCAATCCGCTCGTGATCGGCAACGTGATGTATGTGCACACCAGCTTCCCGAACATCGTGTACGCGCTCGATCTCTCCAAGCCGGGCGCGCCGCAGATCTGGAAGCATGTGCCGAACCAGTCGCCGGATGCGATTCCAATCGCCTGCTGCGACCTGGTGAACCGCGGCACCGCCTATCACCCCAGCGGCAAGATTTTCATCAATGCGCTGCAGGGTGAGTTGATCGCGCTCGATGCGAAGACGGGCAAGGAGCTCTGGAAGGCGAAGCACCCGGATCACTCGGACGCCGGCCCCGAGGCCATTGGCTACAAGCAGGGCGCCACGATCACCGTCGCCCCGATCGTGATCAAGGACATCGTGATCACCGGTATTTCGGGTGGTGAGTTCGGCGTGCGCGGCCGCGTGTCGGCCTTCGACGTGAACACCGGCCAGCACAAGTGGACCATGTACAGCACCGGCCCCGACAAGGAAGTCGGGATCGAGGGCGATGCCAACGCCAACTACGCATCCCACAAGGGGAAGGACCTCGGGGTCTCGACCTGGCAGGGTGACGAGTGGAAGCGGGGCGGCGGCACCACCTGGGGCTGGTACTCCTACGACCCCGAGCT
>DASRIN010000086.1:0-11579 GCA_035649975.1 Gemmatimonadales bacterium | reverse complement strand
CTGGGACTCTCCGCGGCGCTCGGCATCGTTCGCGGCCACCGCGGCGCCATCAGCGTCCGCAGCGAGCCGGGCCAGGGCACCACCTTCACCGTGTTACTGCCGGTGCATCGTGAGCTCCGCCGGACGGAACGGGTAAGCGGCCTTTCCGTGGTGGACCGCGAGATCCAGGGGACGGGCACCATCTTGGTTGCCGATGATGAAGAGGGGGTGCGCTCCTTGGTGGCGAGCGTGCTGGGGGACGCAGGCTACACCGTCGAGCTGACGGCCGATGGGGCCCAGGCGGTGGAGCGGCTTCGGCGCCTGGGCGATGATGTGCGGCTGGTGCTCCTGGACCTCACTATGCCTATTCTCAGTGGGGCGGAGACGGCCACCGAGCTCCGGCGCATTCAGCCCGAGATTCCGATCATCGCCATGAGCGGCTACGGCGACATCGAGGTGATGCAGCGCTTCAGTGAAGCGGGCGTCACCGACTTCCTGCCCAAGCCATTTACTCCGGATCAGCTGGCCGCCAAGGTCCGCGACGCGCTGGCCCCGGTCAGCTGATCAGCGTTTTTCCTCCGTCACGTCAAAATCAGAAGAGGTAGCGCGCTCCCGCCTGGAACTGCCTCGGCTCGCCCAGACCCGTCCGGATGGTGCCGTCGAAAACCAGGAAGGTGCCCGCAGTGGACGGATCCTTGAAGTTGTCGTGGTCAGTGAGGTTGAAGGCTTCGAAGATCAGCTCCAATATGCCCCGCCGCCCAAAGTCCAGAGGCTTCGACAGGCGAAGGTCCCAGGAGAAGTATGCATTGTCCCGGCGGATGGTGTTGCGCTGCAGCACGTGTCCATCGGGGCAGATCCGCTGAGAGGGCTGTGAGGCGCGAACGCCGGTGCCCACGTTGGCAGGACCGCACACCTCCGAGGCCGGCTGGGCCGAGTATGCACTCAACCGGTTGTTCACATAGATGTCGCCCGGCAGGATCGCCAGCAGGTACGCGTTGAAGCGATGCCGCTGATCCCGGTCGCTCCAGTTGTACTCCTTCTCCAGCGAGTCGGCCCGGGCATACCGGAAGGTGAACGGATCCCGCTCGTTGTCGTCGTCGGCCTTGTCCCAGGACAGGGTGTAATTCACCTGGAACTGGAGCCCAGTTCCCACTGTGCGTTTCACCTCAGCCGTAATCCCATTGAAGCGCGACTTGGCGGTGCTCTGGACCACGGTCAACGAGCCCAGCCCGGGTGCTCCGCCCGGGGCGAAGTCGGTGTCCCAGGGGCCGGCAACCCCATCCCCGAACACCGGATCGTTGGCATTGAGGAAGCGGGTCAGGTTATCGGTCCGGGCATGAGTGGCGCTGAGGCCGGCGGCAATACCGCTGTTACCGATCTCGCGCTCGTAGCCCAGGGTCGCGGTGAAGGTCCGGGGATTCTGAAAATCCTTGTCGAATACGAAAATGCCCGGCTCGAAGGGAGCTCCAGGAGGCGTCGGCAGGAGATCGCCGTACGCCGGTGGCGGCCCGAGAATCGGGGTGAGCTCGCTGTTCCGGAAGATGGTCTGTCCTCGCGATCCATCGGTGCTCCGGCTGCTGGCCAGGTTCAAGCCCGGAATCCGGGCGTAGTACAGGCCGGCGTTGGCTCGGATTACCTGCCTGCCGTCGCCCTTGACGTCATAGGCAATACCGAGCCGGGGCTGGAACATCGAGTAGTCGGACGGAATGGTGCCGTCCCCGGGGAACTCGAAACTGCCTGCCGGCGTGGTCGAGGTGGTGCCGATCAGCGGGAAGTAGAACAGATCCGGGATCGGCGTAATCAGATCAGGCTGGATCTGCGCCTCCCACCGAAGCCCGTAGTTCAGCGTCAAATTGGAGCGGGGCTTCCAACTGTCCTGGAAAAACAGTGCTACCTCGTTTTGAATGATGGTCTGGGTCCCTGCCTCGTCCACAGTGAGGCCGCCTAGCCCGGCCTGTTGCAGGTACAGCGCCACCGGCCCCGTAATCGTAGTTCCTGCAGGACAGGACCCGGTAGCATTCGAGCTACCGTCGGAGCATTCGACGTACTGGTTGCCATTGGCAACATATCCCAGGAATCCAGGGACGGAGGTGAACCCGATCCTCCCGTTGCCGAAGCCACGGAACGTCTGGGTGACGCCGGTCCGATTCCACTCCGCGCCAAACTTGAAGAGGTGATTGCCGCTCAGCATAGACACGTTGTCCAGCAGCTGCAGCCGGTAATCGTGGGCATCGACCGGAATGAAGAACGGCATGCCCACCCGGTAGCCCTGGAACGACCCGTCGGGAGCCAGAAACCCGACGTCGGTATCGGGGAACGGCCGGGTGAATCCGGGATTGGTTGCTCCTTCATAGGGGCGGGGCCGGTCCTCCCGGGCCCACTGGAACCGGAACTCGTTGGATAGCGCCGAGGAGAAGAGCGACGTCAGACTGCCGTTGACCGCATGGGAGAAGTCGCGTTCGAGAGCGTTGGCGCTCCGGCCCCAGAAGTCGACGTCAAAAGTCCCGTTCTCCTGGCGCGAGTTGGTGTAGTTGTATTTGAGCGAGGCGTTGTGCTGCCGTCCCAGGCGGAAGTCGAGCTTGGCCAGGAATACGTTGGCGTCGTTGGTCCGGCTGATGGGTCCGAAGTCGCCCGCGAGTGAGCCCCCGAACGCCGTGTCGGTAAAGGCGATCAGCGCCGGGTCGATGGCGCCTAGCCGGTCGGTCTGTTTGGTCTCGTCGTAGACCTGCTGGTCGTAAGCCAGGAAGAAGAAGGCCTTGTCCCGCATGAGCGGCCCGCCCAGCGTGGCGCCGAACTGGTGCTGGGCAAAGTCGGGAGTGAATCCGGTGGAGGTGCCCCCGGGGAACGTGTGGGAGAAGTCCGCCGAGAGCGCATCGTACTTGCCGAAGTAGTGAGCGGAGCCGTGGAACTCGTTGGTACCGGATTTGGTGATGATGTTGACGAATCCACCGCCGGAGCGCCCGAACTCCGCGTTGGCGCCATCAGACACCACCACGAAATCCTGTACCGCATCGAGATTGAAGGTGAACGGCGGCCGCTGACCGCCCCGCTGCTCGCCGAAGAAGGGGTTGTTGAAGTCGGCGCCGTCGACCGAGACGTTGTTGTGGATCCCTCGCTGACCCCCGATGCTGAGCTCGTCGCCATCGGGCCCCTGGACCGTTGCCACATTAGGAGTCAGGGTCATGTAATTGAAGACGTTGCGGCCGTTGTTGGGCAGGCCCTCCACCACCTCCGAGCTGAGCCGGGTAGCCGACTCGGAGCTGTTCACATCAACCGGCGTCTCGGCTTCCACGGTCAGCTCTTCGAGCTGGACCACTTGGGGGGCGAGAGCGAAGTCGACCTGGGCGGTCTCGCCCAGCCCGACCGCAACGGTGTCGCGCCGGTCCTCCCGAAACCCGAGGGCCCGGGCCCGCACGTCGTACTCTCCCACTCTGAGGAGAGTGGCCACGTACACGCCGCTGGCGTTGGTGCTGAGTGTCCGCTGGGCATTGGTGCCGTGGTGACGCAAGGTGACCACGGCGTCGTCGAGTGGGCGGCCGGTCGAGTCAGTGACCGTGCCTCGAATGATGCCGGTAGAGGCCTGGGCCTGGGCTCGAAGAATTCCGGGAATGCTCAGGAGGATGGCAACTAGAAACCAGATGGAAGCGCGAGGCAGACGAGACAGATCCATGGAGCGAGAATCCTTTCGAGAAGAAAAGGTCGCGGACATGGCACTCGACGGAGGGGACGGCGATAGCTTACCCCGCGTTTGACGCGGTGGCAAGGATCAGTCTTTTCTATCTTCCAGCCGGTCCTTGACCCCCTCGACCACTTGGGCGGTGGTGGAGCGCAGAGCTTTCCAGGTGCGTTCGCCGGCTCGGCGAACCGTCTTGAGGCCACCCCGCGCGGCCTGAAGGCCCTGTTTCGCCCGTCGCTTTAGAGTCGCCTTTCTGCTGGCTCGCTTTGCGGCTCGTCTGCTCGCCGCCTTCGGCGTGGGCCGCTTCTTGGCCGACGACGACCGCTTCTTGGCCGACGCCCGCTTGGCACCACTGCGCTTCTTCCCGGTTCTCGCTTTCGCGGACTTCCTGGTGGGGGCCATATGGTCCTCGGCTGTGGTGGGATACGGCTAATGTACTGAACGACACAAACGGTACGCTGGCACCCTGCCCGGTGGCCGTAGCACAGGTCACCCAGGCATCCTCGGTGTAAGGCATATCACAGACACTGACCGACCTTAAATTGGAGCTTAGTCATTCCGCAGGCCACTCCGGCCAGCTGCGGATTTTCGGGAGCATAGCATGACGGAGAGCGGGGCAGCGCGCCGCATCAGCGGTTCCGGTATTCTGGCCCGCGTCTCGGCTGGGGCACGGTCCCGCCAGGATTGGGCCCGCATTGGGTTACACGTCCGGGGCCCGCTGCTAACGCTCGCAATGGCCATCCTGTTCCACCAGATGGCGCAGCACGGCGTCCCCTTCGACCAGCCCTTTCCGTTCCTCCTCCTGGCGGTCATCTACTCCGCATATAGCGGGGGACTCCGATCTGCGGTGATCAGTGGACTGGTTACCCTGTTGTATGGCCTAGGCCTCCTCTCGGAACAAGGCCCGCTGACCCACTATACCCCGCAGAATGCCTACACCCTCCTCGCTCTCACCGTCGCTCTTGTGCTTGCCGTCGCGCTGGTCGTTCGGCTGAAGCATGCGGCGGAGCGGGCCCACGGCATCGAGCTCTCCCGGCAGGAAGCCGAGCGGTTGGACCGGCGGCTGGTGTTCTTTGCCGAAGCCAACGTGATTCTGGCCTCGTCGCTGGACTATGAAGCGACGCTACGAGATCTGGCTCGCCTCATTGTACCCAATCTGGCCGACTGGTGTGCCATCCACGTCGCAAGCGAGTCGGGCTCGCCGCGGTTCATCGCCGGCGCGCACCGGGACCCGGCCAAGGACCTGCTGGTGCGCGCGCTCTGCGAGTACGGCTCGCGCCGGGCGCCGTTCGGCTCCGCGCGCGAGCGGGGAGACTTCGGTCCTATCACCGACGAGATGCTCCGGAGCAGCGCGGAGGATGGCGAGCAGCTGAAACTGTTCCGCGCCCTGGTGCCGGGATGGTTTCTCCGGGTTCCTATGATTGCCCGCGGGCATTCGGTGGGCACTATGACCCTGGTGGTCGGACCCGAGTCGGGCCGGGATTATGGACCGGGGGATCTCGCTTTTGCCGAAGAGCTGGCCGCTCGCGCCGCTCTGGCCGTGGACAATGGCGCTCTGTACCGCGCCGCTCGGGAAGCAGATGAGCGCTACGGCATGCTGTTCGGCAACAATCCACAGCCGATGTGGGTGTTCGATGTCGATACGCTGGCATTCCTGGACGTGAACGACGCGGCCGTCCGGCACTATGGGTACAGCCGGGAAGAGTTCCTGGCCATGACCGTGCTCGACATTCTACCCCCCGATGATGCACCCGGGCTGCGCCATGGGTTGGAGCGCACTGGAGCCTCCCGGGGCGAGGTCGCCTTGATCCAGCATCAGCGCAAGGACGGCACCATCATCGAGATGGAGCTGGTCTCCCACGAGATGGAGCTGGATGGCCGGCGCGCCCGCCTGGTCCTGGCGACCGATATCAGCGAGCGAACCCGCACACGGGCGGCACTCTACCAGAGCGAAGAACAGCTGCGCCAGGCGCAGCGGATGGATGCAGCCGGACGGCTCGCGGGCGGCGTGGCCCACGACTTCAACAATCTGCTCACCACCATTCGCGGCTTCAGCGACCTGCTGCTACGCGACATTCCGGCCACCGACCGCCGGCGCAAGGACGTGGAGCAAATCAAGAAGGCCGCTGATCGCGGCGCGGTGCTCACTCGGCAGCTGTTGAGCTTCGGACGACAGCAGACGCTGGAGCCGCGCTCGATCGAGTTGAATGCGGTGGTGACCAGCATGCATGGCCTGATCCAACGGCTCATTGGCGCGGATATCCGGCTGGTCACCGAGCTGCGACCCGGCCTGGGCGAGGTGATGATGGATCCGGCTCAGTTCCAGCAGGTGCTGGTGAACCTGGTCCTCAATGCCCGGGATGCCATGCTCTCCGGCGGCACTCTGACCATCGAGTCCGGCGAACGCCAGATCACCGGCGCCACCCGGGGCCGCTCGGTGAAGCCAGGCTGGTATATCGTCCTGGCCGTGAGTGATACCGGCAGCGGCATGGACGGCGATACGCTCTCTCACGTGTTCGACCCGTTCTACAGCCCTGCAGGGCCGGGCAGCCGCAGCGGCCTGGGTTTGTCCATCGTGTATGGCATTGCCAAACAGAACGGCGGTGTGGTTCGGGTCTCCAGTGAGCCCGGACTCGGCACCACGGTCAAAGTCTTTCTTCCCCGGATCGAATCGGCGGAGCAGCCCGCTGCCGAAGCCCCGACTTCCCTGCGGGGCGACGAGACCATCCTGGTGGTGGAAGATGAGGACGGCGTGCGAGAGCTGATGTGGAAGATCCTGACCGACCACGGCCATACCGTGCTGGAAGCGCGGCACGGCCGCGACGCGCTCACCGTCGCCGCCGGCCATCCGCACCCCATCCAGCTGCTGGTGAGCGATGTGGTCATGCCGGAGATGGGGGCCGGAGAGCTGGCGGAGAAGCTCCGGGCCGAGCGGCCGGAGATCAAGTTGCTGTTTGTGTCAGGCTATACCAACGATGAAGTTGTACGCCGCGGAGTCAGTCGGAAGGATGTCGCGTTTATTCAGAAGCCGTTTACGGCGGAAGAGTTGATGCGGAAGGTGCGTGAAGTCCTGGACAGGAACCAGGAGCCAGGTACCGGTAACGCGGGGTGATCCTCTTACCTCACCCTTGCCTGTAGCCCCCGCAGCACGTCCGTACTCACGTCCCCCCGCAGGTACAGCATCACTTCGCCAATGGTCCAGCGCAGGCTTCCCGAGGGACTTGGCGCCGAAGGGGCGTCCGTCCGCTGCTGGTCCAGCAGAATCAGGCGCCCGCGGGCATCGGTGTAGACCACTCGCACCACCGGGCGGCTGGAATTAGTGCCGGGAATGATCTGGCTGCGGGTCAGCCCGATAAACTCGGGCGTCATTCCCTCGATCACGTGCACCGGACCTCCCAGCTGCCTCACCGCCTCATCGAGACCGATCCGCAAATACACCTGAGCTCGCTGCTCTAAAGTGGGCGGACGAGCTGCCGGCTCCGCCGCGGCGGTCTCGGCCCGGGCAGCAGGGGGTAAGGCGGCGGTGGCCGCATTGGCCCGCTGGCGGCGGCGCTCCCGGTCCAGTTCGGCGAGCGCAGCAGCAGCGGCGCGCCGGGTGGCCAGCCGATCCTCCTCGCTGGCTCCGGCTGCAACTCCGCCCTGGGCGGCAATGACCGAGTCGACTGCGGTGTCCGACGCGGCATCCGCGGCGGCGACCTTGGCCTCGTTCAGACTATCGGTCGACGTATCCCCGGCCGCGAAGCCCATGGAATCGGCTGCAGCAGAATTCTGGGTGTCGGGTGTTGCGCTTTCATCCACCCGAGCCACCGATTGCGACTTCTGCTGAGTCGCAACGGCTGCCGGCCGGCTTTCGTTCCTCGCAGCCGGGATGCGAGGCTGAGGCCGGGCCGTCCGCGCTGGAGCGGCGGCGGTGGACTCCGCTCTCCTGGTCTCTTCGCGGCTGGCGACCGCCGGCGGCACGGCCGGTGAAGCTGAGGTAAGATCGCGCTCGGAAAGAACGGGGTGACTCGGGCCGATGGCGCCGCCGATCATCTTGCCCCCATACACGACCACAGCCACAGCAGCGGCCCAGCGCAGGGCCCGCAGCCACCGCTTCCGCCGCGCATTAGTGTCGATCGGATCGGGGACCAGCAGAACCGGCGGCTCCTCCCAGGAGGGCGGCTCGCGGTCCCGGAATGGAGGTGGTGCGGGGCTGCGGGGAGATTCGTGGCGCGCGGAAGAGGCTCCGGCCGGGACCTCCACGGCTCCGACCAGCCGGTCGGCTTCGGCCAAAACCTGCTTCACTTCCTGGAGCCGGGAGCCGCAGGCCACGCAGCTGCCCAGGTGCTTCTGGATCTCGCTGACCTCAGCCAGATCCAGCTCCCCGTCGAGCAGGGCATGCAGCGTGCCTTCATCAAGATGCGACATTGGTTCCCCGTTCTCCTGAGCGATACGCCTCGACCAGCCGGCGCCGGGCCCGCGCCAGCGTGGTCCCGACGGCCCCTTTGGAGAGTCCCAGCGTAGCCGCGATCTCTCCGTAGTTGAACCCCTCAGCCTTGAGCAGCAAGGCTTCCCGATCCCGTTCGTTCAGGGTCGCCAGCGCTGCCCGAACCGAGGTGGTCCGCTCGTTCCGTTCGAAGTCTTCGTCCGGCCCAGGGGCCGGCGGTGTGTCGGTCCGGAGCAGCTCCAGGCGGCGACCCTGGCGAACGTGCTTGCGGCCATCCTCCCGCACCAAGTTGAGCGCCACGGCGAAGAGCCAGGGGCGAGGGTTGTTGGGTGGCGCCGCCACTGCCCGGGCAAAGGTCTCCTGAGCCAGGTCCTCGGCGCGATCCCGGTCTCCCGTCCGGCGATACAGCATCCGGACGAGAGACTCGTAGTACTGCTCGAAAAGCTCCGTCAGATCGGCGGTCATGTACCTCCGAGCACCCCCACCAGCTGCTCCCATCGGGACTCTTTCCTCGCCACCGGCTCCGGCAACACTCATACCAAGCCTTAAATATGCCTTGCCGGACGCTGCTTAGCAGTGATGGTGATCCTATTTGCGCCCACCGGCACAGTCCAGAGCCGACCGGCTTCAATCCAGGGCGAGGCCGTCCGCGGCGAGCTGGGCCTCGGCATCAAACCCTTGAAATGAGAGGACTTGGAGGGTCGACCGGGTCCTAAGAGATGCGCGGGGCCACCAAAGTTGCACGCCCGGCAGGCTCGGCCTCGGCAGGAGCCGACTGCACCACCCGCCGAAGCACGTCGACCAGGTCCTCGGCCAGGAAGGGCTTCTGGAGGAAGGCGGTCAGGTCGGCTCCGCTCGCGCTGAACTGGGCGGCCACCGATTCTTCGGTGTAACCGCTCATGATGATTACAGGCAGGTCCGGGCACATCTGACGCAGCCGGCGGAAGACCTCCTGTCCGCCCATGCGAGGCATGGACAGATCCAGCAGTACAGCGGTTATTCTGGACCGAGCCTGCTCGAACCGCTCCAGGGCATCACGTCCATCCACCGCCAGGAGTGTGTCGAAGCCGAAATCCTGAAGGATGCGGTCAGCCACCTCGCGAACGCCCTCCTCGTCTTCGACAACCAGCACTGTCCCGCTGCCCCGCCAGTCGCTGCGGGTTGCGGATAGCTTCTCCGGCTCCCGCACACCTCCGGCCACTGCGGGGAACAACACCCGGAATGTGGTTCCTTCCCCCGGAGCCGTCCGAATTCGAATCAGGCCCTGGTGACCCTGCACAATCCCCATCACGGCCGCCAATCCCAGCCCCCGGCCGCTGAACTTGGTGGAGAAAAACGGATCGAAGATTCGGGAGAGTGTGTCGGGTGACATCCCTCCACCGTTATCGGCAACCTCGAGATACACGAAAGGCGTTTCGCTGGGTGGTTGGGCATCACTGCCTTGGACCAGAGTGCCCGTGCCGGGATCGCCGACGGCTTCGGGACTGAGCACCCCGGTTCGAAGGCTGATGGTACCCCCGGCGTCCCCCAGGGCATCGGAAGCGTTGGTAATCAGGTTCATGACGATCTGGCGGATCTGGGTGGCATCGGCGTTGATCGCCGGCAGATCCGGCGCCAGTTCCCACACCAGGGAAGCCTGCTTGGAGATAGCGGTACGCAGCAGTGTTGCCAGCTCCCGGACTTCCTGGGATAGGTCGAGGTGGCGAACGACAAACGCGCCCTTCCCGGAATAGGCCAGCATCTGCCGGGTCAAATCGGCGGCACGGATGGTGGCCCGTACCACCTCCTCCAGGGGCTCCCGGGCAGGCGACCGCAGGGGTAGGCGGCTCAAGGCGATATCAGCATTTCCCAGCACCACATGCAGGAGATTGTTGAAGTCGTGCGCGATCCCCCCAGCGAGCACTCCGATACTCTCCAGCTTCTGAACATGCCGGGACTGCGCCACGCTCGCTTCCATCGCGCGACGAGCCGCCTGTTCCCTTTCGAGCAGTTCCTCCGACAACTGCTGTGCAGCACGGAGGTCGGTCGTACGCTCGAGAACCCGGGATTCCAGCTCGGCGTTCAAGGTCCGGATCTGCAGAGCCATGCGCTCCTGCTCGGTGACGTCCCGAATCAGCCAGCGAAAGCCGATGGGCGCCTGGTCCGGACCATGGGCAACCGAGTAGGTCAGCTCGACATACAGACGAGTGCCGCCGCGGATTCGCAACCGGAAGGGGGCCGTTCGTGCCGCAGGCGTAAAGGCAGGGTCGCTCAGAAGCGAACGGAAACGTGACCGATCCTCGGCCGCTACGTACGTCGCCAGGGCTTTGCCGGCAAGATATTCGGTCGGGATGCGGAACAGCCGGGATGCGGACTGGTTGGCCTCGCGGATGATCCCGACGAGATTGGTGACCAAGTACGCGTCCGGGGCCAGCTCGAATAGTTCCTGGTAGCGCTGTCGTTCGGCATCCACCTGCAGGTGCGCCGCGCCGAGCTCCTCATTCTGCTGCCGCAGCTCCCCGTCGGCCACCCGCAGCTCCTCCACCGCGAGCTGCAGGTCCTCGATCCTCTCCTGCTTGGAGGCGCTCGCCTCCACCGCCGATGGTTCGCCCCCACTGGGTATAAAGTGGAGGTGCCCGCTCTCCTTTGAGTTCACAATAGTCCTCTGAATATCCCGACAGCCCCGGCCCTAGTGATCCGGCGCGTGTTCGTAGCGTAGAATGGTGTCCCGGAGTTCCTGCATGATCGCACTTTGGTCATAAGCGGCTTTCTGGGCAATCTCGCTCACGACTCGCAACTGCTCCGCCACATGGCGGGCCTGCGCCGCAGCTTCGCGGGCATCCTCCGCGTACCGCCGAAGCTGCTCCTGCATGGCCCGAAGTTCCTCCGCCTGGTGCCGGCTCTGTTCCTGCATCTGTCGCAGCTCCTCCGCAGAAACCCGAAGCGACTCGCCGGTCTGGCGGATCTGTTCACCCAGGACCCGCTGCTGCTCAGCCGCGTCGCGCTCCTGCTCGGAAATGCGCCGGGACTGTTCCGCTCCGCCGGCGCCCTCCTCCCGCACGCGAACAGTGCCGGAGTCCAGCCGCGGACCGCGGAACTTAGGGTTTGCCATCGCCATGGTCCTCCATGTGGAGGATGGCGCCGCGAATCTCGGCCGGTCCGCGCAGAGGCGTGCAGGTCACCTGGCAGTGGATCGTTTTGCCCCGGCGGTTGATCGCGAGGAGGTTTACAGCCTCCTGCTCGCTCTCCCCCTGCATGCACTTCCGGAGCGCCGGGCGGAGCTGATCGACGGGTAGACCGATGTCGAGATTCAGGAAGTGCTGGCCATTGACCTCGTCCTCCCGCAAACCCCAGAGATCCTCGGCTCGCTCATTCCAAGCGAGCACGCGAAAGTCTCGATCCACCACTGCTACGCCGCCGCGCAAGCTGGCAAGAATGGACTGGAGGAAGGCGTTCGCGGAATTGAGGTCATCCCCCCGGGTGCGGAGCTCATCGTTCATGGTCTGGAGCTCTTCGTTG
>DASRIN010000085.1:0-3939 GCA_035649975.1 Gemmatimonadales bacterium | reverse complement strand
GATGTCGGGCGGGCGTTGCGCGGGATGCCCTGGGCGCCGAGCGGCGCGGTCAGGACCGCGGCGAGGGCCACGAGCGGAACGAGACGGACCAGATACATGCCAAAGCCTCCACATAGGATCGATCCCGAGGGACCAGCGGCGCCTGCGCGCGGCGCGCAGGGCTGTATGGGCGAAGAGGGATTCGAACCCCCGACATCCTGCGTGTAAGGCAGGCGCTCTGAACCAGCTGAGCTATTCGCCCAAAAAAGCCCAGCGCGGCCCCAATCTTCTTACCGGCGCAGGGACCGTGCCGTGATTAACGACACTCCAGCTATGACGCGATGCCGATCGGGAACAGAACGCAATAGCCCAAGACCAGAATCACCGCCGCTGCGCTAGGGTGACCGGCTCGGAGTGTAACGTACCCCGCCACCAGCACCAGAACCGCAAGGGCTAAGATGATGAGATTTCGTGGGGCCAGCACGAAATGCCTCGGCGGCACCTGACCTGGCCGGGCGGTAGGGCGAGGATTCGACATAAAGGAGGAGGCTACTACGGTTCTCTGGTTCGGTCAAGTTCAGACGCTGCCGAATCTTCCGGTGGTATGTCCCACCCTTCATCGAGAGCCACCCGGCGGGGCCGGTCGAGGGCTCGCCGACGCCGCAGGAGAGCCCACAACGCGATCGTTATAACCGCCCAGCCACCACCAGCGAGCAGCCAAGTGGCAATGCTGTAGCGGCGGCGCAGCGCCCGGCGCCACTCCCGATCGAACTGGGCCAGAGTGAGCCCGGTGGTCGCCTGGACACCGGCCTCGAAATCGGTTCCGGTGGCCAGCCGTTGCAACAATGGTGTCAACGACTTGGATGGATTACGGCGGGAGAGCTCAACTACCGCTGAAGCAGCCAGAGCATAGGCGACATCTGCCGTGGAACTAGAGCCTCGAAGTGCTCCGTCAAGCGCACGAAGGTCCGGCACCGCCCCGCGGACCACCGCCAGGTTCAGCTCGAGGGCACCCAGGCGGTCCCACTCCCCTGCAGCCCAGCCGGCATAGCCTTCATCGAACCAGAGGGGTACCCGTACCGGCACTGCCTGGTGAAGCGCCAAGTGAGCCAGTTCATGTCTCAGGGTCCGGTAGATGTCACCCGCATCGGCTCGCAGCAGGATGGTTCGCTCAGGAGCTAGGGTTGCCCCAACTCCCCAGGAGGGGAAACGGCCCGACATCAACGAATCGAGCCGCCGGGCATCCGGCACCACGATGAGCCGCAGCGGTCCCACACTCCGGCGGCCGAGCCCCGGCCACTCGGTCGGTTTCGCTGCTCGGCGCGCCAGGGCCATGGCCAGGCCGAGCTGCTCCGGCCACGCGACGGCGGTTACCGGACCAACCCTTATCGTCTGCGGTTCGTTTTGGGGACCACCGGTGGGCACTACGGCCCACAGCAGAAAAATCAGGCGAGCGGACTGCGCGGGACCTCACCTCCGGCTGAGGCGACCTCCAACATCTCCTGGCAGCGCTTAGCCCAGGGATTGAACTTGTTGGCCTTGTAGCCTTGGGTCCAGATGCTCACCGCCTCATCCCGCTCTCCGCCGAGCCAGAGCGCCCGGCCCAGCTCGAAGTACGCTTCGATCAGGTTGGGCCCCAGCTTGAGAGTCTTCCGCAGAAAGGTTTGAGCGTCCTCGTACATCTCCCGTTCAAGGTACACCAATCCCAGATAGTAGTGGGCGTAGAGGGTGGCCTTGCGGTCGTTGTCGAGCCGGATTGCCTTGGAGAGATGCTCGATGGCTTCCCCGAAGATCCCCTTCTTCAGGCAGATATAGCCCACGTTGATCCGAGCCAGGGCATTGGCCGGCTCTTTCATGAGCACCTTGGAGAAGTTGCCCAGCGCATCATCATAGTCCTCATTGAGCATCTGGGCCCACCCCAGAAGAGATGTGGCTTCGACCGCTCCCGGCGAGAGCGTCAGCGCCTTCTCCAGCGCTTGAATGGCGCTGCCATAATCGCCCAGGGAAATCAGGCTCCATCCCTTCTCTATATATGTAGAGGCGCCGAGGTGGTCGGCGTGGACGGCGGGACGTACCCCGCTGAACTGAGGCGCTGGAGTGGTGTCCGCAGTGCTGCTCGCCTGCTTGTAGCGCTCGACCAGGACTCGGAGGCTCTCCTTGATCTGGCTCAGGTCCGCCAGCGTACCGTCAACTCGCTTGAACAGCGAGATGATGTCGCGCTTGAGGGCGTCGCGGTCTCCGACCGCCGAGCCGTCCAGCCGACCGGTGATGTCGCTCAGCTCGGCCCGCAGCGCGGCCAGCCAGGCTTCCGTCATCAGGCCGCTCCGAGCTGGGTGAGGGCGAGCCGCTCGGTGGAGGACAGGAGCTTGCGAGCATTCAGAATGATGATGGTCCGGCCCGGGCGGGCGATGATGCCGGCGATGTACACCGCCGCCAATCCGCTGACCACGGGCCCGGGGGCAGCGATTGTGGTGCTGTCCACCCGGAGGACTTCTCTCACCTCGTCGACCAGAACCGCGACCCGTTGGTCATCGAGCTCCAGCACCATGAGCCGGGTCTCCTCTCGTATCGGCGCGTCGAGCTCGAACCGCTTGCGCAGGTCGATCACCGGCACGGCTGTGTCCCCATACGGCATCACACCTTCCAGGAATGCGGGCGCCTTGGGCAGGGGAGAAGGCTCGGCGTAGCGGAGGATGCGCTCGACCTGAAGGATGTCGAAGGCGAACTCCTGGGATCCGACCTTGAACGTGACGACCTGCATATCATCACCAGTGCTCATATCGATGCAGCCTCCATCAAACGGGTGCTGAGCGCGCCCAGATCCAGCAGAGGCACCAGGCCATCGGCGTACCGGGCCACTCCGATCGCCCAAGGGAGCGTCTCACCGGGCGGGACCGGTAAGGCGGAATCACGCACCACAATCTCGGCATCGTCCACCTCCAGGCAGACCCGCCGCCCGTCTACCGACGCGACCACTCCCATACTTCCAAGCGTCAGTGATGGCTGGTCACTATTCAGCAGCGCGCTCAGATTAATCAGCGGCATCATCCGGCCGTGCACCGCGATGACTCCACGCACCGCACGCCCCACCACCGGCACCGGCCGAATGTCGCCCAATTGGATCACCTCCCAGATCTGCGCCAGCGGGAGCCCAATACGCCGTCCGCCGGATTGCACCAGGAGAAATCCTCCGGGCCCTTTCATCGATGCCTCAGCAGGTCCAGCTCCAGCACGATCCGCCGGGCGATCTGTGCGACCGGCAGCACGTGTTGAGCACCGCCGGCATGCAGCGCCGCGCCCGGCATGCCGTAGATCGTGGCGCTTTCCCGATCCTGCGCCATGCCGATTCCGCCGGCATCGTGGATCCGCTTCAAGCCCTCGGCCCCGTCCCGGCCAATACCGGTGAGGACGATCCCGATAGATCGACGGCCGAAGGTCTGCGCGACGCTGCGGAATAGCGGGTCGGCCGCCGGTCGCACGCCCCAGACCGGCGGTTCCTGATCCAGGGTGACACACCAGCCATCGGTACCAGGCGCAACTCGCATGTGGTAATCCCCAGGAGCGACATACGCCGTGTCGGCGAGGAGCGGCATGCGGTCCTGGGCCTCGACCACGCGGTACCGGCTCTGCGCAGCCAGCCGCTGGGCCAGGCTCTGAGTGAACTTCGGTGGCATGTGCTGCACGATCACGACCCCCGTCTCCTGCCCGGCCGGGAGTTGGGGTACAATCTCGGCCAGCGCCCGGGGTCCTCCAGTCGAGGCCGCAATCGCGACGCAATAGAGGGCCTGGCCTGACCGGGCCGAAGCGCGGACGCCTGGAGCTTCGGGTGCAAGACTCTTCGCTTCAGCCGTAACCCGTTTGACATCGGCCAGGCGCGCCGTCCGGAGCACATTCATGAGTCGCTCGGCAAACCGCGCGTTGGCGGCGGCCCCGCGCTCGTCTTCCTTGGCGACCAGATCA
>DASRIN010000084.1:0-4347 GCA_035649975.1 Gemmatimonadales bacterium | reverse complement strand
AGAATCGCGCCGGTCCAGTGGCTCACTTTGGAGACCTGGTACAGCGATCCCAGAGGAGAATCACCGGACGGCCTGCCGCCGACCCACTCGGTTGGCGCCGGTACCATCCGCTCCAAGTTCCTGCGCCAGTTCCCCAGCGGGATCTTCGATCTCAAGCTGCGGCTCAGCGTGGAGAGCTGGGGCACGGGAACAATCGGGCGCGACCCATTCGGCTCGCCCATTGTCCTGCGGGGAGCGACCTTCTTTCGCAGCCTGGTTCAGATCCAGCTCGACCGTTTCTACCTCTACTGGGATCGGGTCAATCTCACTGACACCAAGCGGACCTACGTACCCGGGTTCGAGATCCCCGCGTTAGGCAGTGCCTTCGGGGTGCGCTGGGAGTTTTCGAATTAGTCGCGAAGCCAGCGGGCTAGGAGGCACGAGTGGGTGGGCTGTGCCGAGGGTCACTGACCAGGATTCCCGGCGCCCTACCTTCTAAGGACGTCGCGGTGGTGCGGCGTTCCAGAAGAGGAGGCATCATGTTTGGATTCGGTTCCAGACGGCGGGTGCGCAACGAGACCTTCGGCCCCAGCCGGTTGCGTAATGCTTTGCTTGCGGGAGCAGGAATGCTGGCGTGGCGCTGGTGGAAGAACCGGCAGTCAGGCGGTCAACCGCGCAACAGTCAGGATCGGTTCTCCCAGGAGCCGAGGACACCGGGAGTCTATTAACCAAGACTGCTCGGTACGCTCTTGGCAAATTGGATGAGGTGGCAGTGCTAAGTCGTTGCACTGTCACCTCATCTGTGTCACCCTTCAGAAGCTAGTTCACCACTTCCTCGGCCGTCCGGCTACAGCCGATAGCCTACCAGCGTCGTAGGCGCAGTGCGCAGGAACAACATTCCCGCGATGTCGTCCACCGCGTACACCGGCTCCTTTTCCTTTCCCAGCTCGACCGTGGCGCGAGGCTGTGCCGAGCCCTTGTCGATCTGCAGCAGAACATTGCCCTTGCCTTCGGGAGCCTTGGTCAGCATGAACACCGAGCCGGGCACCGTGAGCGAAGCCTTGAATCGCTTGGTCGCCATAGCGGCGGATTGCCGGGAATAGCCCTGTAGCTGGGCGCCGCCCTGGGAGTATGCCGTCGCCAGCTCACCCGCGATTCGCTGGCCCACCGGGTCGCGCGACTGACGCGAGGCCTGGGCGAAGGCGTCCCCATAGGCCGAGGCGGCAGCACCATAGAGGCCGGCGCGCACCGCGTTCACCGCGTGCAGAGCGCGGAGCAGTCCTGGCAGTTGCGGCGCCGGGTAATAGGCCTGCTGCTTCACTTGTCCATTGCGATCCAGAAGCACCAGGTTCTGCGGAGCAATCAGGACGATCCCCTCGGGACGGATCTCCATCGCGACCGGATCCTCTCCACCCTGAAGCCTGATCTCCCCACCCCGGGGCTCGAATGTGCCGTCCTGCCGATCAACCGAGTAGAGCTGGTGTCTCTTGTTGCCGAATACGTAAAGAGCTCGGCCCTCCACGGCGTAGTGGAGCACCCGGCTCTCGATCGCATCCTTGAACCGTGCCTCGCCTCGGTCCAGATCGATGAGGTTTACCTCGCCGTTGCCGCCCGCATCCGACCGGGAGACGTAGAGCAGGCCGGCCGGGGTGAGCTCCGCGTATTCGAGCTGCCCCTTGATCTTCACATCCTTCTTGAGCCGGAGCGTCGCGGTGGCAACATCCAGCACGTTCACAAAGGTCTTGGAGTCGGCATCCACGGCGAGGACCGCTGTGTTCCCTGCGACCAGCGCATCCTTCACGTTGCCCCGCATCTTGACCGGCTTCGAGGAGATGGTCGTTCCGTCTTCGTACCGAGCCACGTTCAGCCCGGTCTGTACCACACCGTTGATCACGGTGCGACTCCCGGACAGCTCGCCTTCGGGCGCAGCTTCCGGAAGGATCACGATGCCGGCGGGGTGCTGCACGATGTCGTGGATCCAGCCGTTCACAGTTGCAGGACTCGGCCATAGTGGTCGTCCGTCAGCCAGCCGGTAGGCCATCAGCCGGTCGTCATAGCTGACATACATCCGGTCTCGCTTATCGAGCGACGGGTAGAGTCGCACATTCCGAGCGGGCTTGCCGGCTCTTGCGGTCGGGAGAGCGGCCGACCAGCGCACCTGGCCGGTTCGGGCGTCCAGGGCCCGTAGGCTCAGGAGGGTGTTTACCACGATCATGTCGGGCCCGGCCTGCAACACCTCGAGCTGGGTACCCTCGGACACTCGCTGCGTCAGATTCTGCATCAACCCGCCCAGGCCCTTCTTCTTGGGCTCGGTCTGCACGAACAAGGACTCGCTGACCCAGCGCTGCTCTCCGTTCGAGAGGTCGTACAGGGCCACCAGTGGCGGTCCCGCGGCTCGACGCCCGTGCACCAGGAGCGTTCCGCTCTGTGGCAGAACGCGACGGGTGACGACTTCCGCCATGCCGAGTTTGCGGGAATCGAAGACCTCGGCTCCGGTGACGGGATCAAAGATGAGAAAGAGCCCCGGGCGGGCCGCCTCCATCAGCAGAGATCCCTGGACCATCCGGACGCTGTCCTCCGGTAGGCCACCGAGCTCAGGCTTCTGCCAGATTACCTGCCCTCGGTCGCTTTCTACCGCGGCCAGGGCGCCATCGGTCGAGACCAGAAGCACGCCGGCTGGCGTAACCTGCTGCCAGCGAATCTCCTGATTCATCTTGAGGGTCCACGCGGGACTGGCGCGCCCACCCGGGGGGGTCCCGGCCCGGGCGGAAGCCTGGGTGACGGTCTGGGCTCGGAGCCCTGCCTGACAGAGCATCAGCAGCAGGAGCGGAAGCAGCGAGCGAACAGTTCTGGCCATCGGAAATTCCTCGGAGCACTGGGGGGATATGCTCGTCGAGGCAGGGGTTGTGCCATCGCCTACCAAACAGCGCTCTCCAGAAGTAAATTTTCAGGCTATCCCGGCTCCTGGGAGGACGCTTGCCGTACAGCATGACCGGGTTCGGCGCGGCGGAGGGCCCGGTGGCCGGCCGGCGACTCCGGATCGAGATTCGGACCGTCAATCACCGGTATTTCAACCTTTCGACCAAGCTTCCCGGCGATCTGAGCGGGTTGGAAGTCGAGTTGCGCGAGCGGCTTCGGCGTGACTTCGACCGCGGGCATGTTACGGTGCAGGCCCGCTGGACCGAGAACCTCGATCCGGAGCCCAGTTTTGCCATTGACCTCGAGCGGGCCCGCCTGGTCGCGGCTCGACTTCGTGAGCTGCAGACGGCGCTGGGACTGGGCGGCGAGGTGACTGTGGATCTGGTAGCCCGCCAGCCCGAGGTCCTGAGCTATGCGGCCAACGGCACCAGCGAGGTTCCCTGGTCCGAGGTGGAGCCCATAGTCGGCAAGGCAGGGCAGGAGTGCCGGGTCATGCGAGCCCGTGAAGGCGAAGCACTGGCCCGTGAGCTGGAGCACCGCCTCGACCTGCTTGAGCGATCGGCGCAGCAGATTGGCGCCCGGGCTCCCGACCGACTGGTAAAGGAGCGAGACCGGTTGCGAGCGGCAGTGACCCAGCTGCTCGACGGCAAGCCGGTCAACGAGGAGCGCCTTTCGCAGGAGCTCGCATTTCTGGCCGACAAGCTCGATATCACCGAGGAGCTGGTGCGGTTTCGAGCTCATGTCGCCGCCGCTCGCCAGGCCTTGGGTGGGGACCAGCCGGTGGGGAAGCGGCTAGGCTTTTTGGCTCAGGAGCTGGGTCGTGAGGTGAACACGATCGGTTCCAAGGCGGCCGACGCTGAAATTGCCGGCCTCGTGATTGGGATGAAAGGCGAGCTCGAGAAGTTCCGGGAACAGCTCGAGAACCTCGAGTGAAGCCGTTCTTGCTGGTGCTCTCCGCGCCTTCGGGGGGCGGCAAGACCACTATTGCGAAGCTGCTGTTGCAGGGGCGGGACGACCTGGGCTACTCGGTGTCGGCCACGACCCGGACGAAGCGGCCCGACGAGCGGGACGGTGTGGATTACCATTTCCTCTCCCGTGACGAGTTCGTGCGGCGGCGGGAAAACGCTGAGTTCCTGGAGTGGGCCACCTACGGCGGCGAGCTGTATGGCACGCTCAAGAGTGAGATCGAGCGGATCTTCGCTCAGGGCCGCCATGCGGTGTTGGATGTAGAGATCGAGGGCGCGCGCCAGATTCGGCAGAATTTTGCGAACTCGCTCCTGGTCTTCGTGCTGCCGCCCTCGGCCGAGGCTTTAATGCAGCGGTTGACCGGCCGGCGAACCGAGGACCCCGCCCTGGTGCGGGACCGGTTCGTTCGCGCTGCGGAGGAGCTCAAGGCAGTCGGCGAGTACGATTACGCGATCCTGAACGAGGACCTGGTCGTCGCCGTGG
>DASRIN010000083.1:0-2968 GCA_035649975.1 Gemmatimonadales bacterium | reverse complement strand
TGGGGCTTGGTGCGGTCGAATTTGGCCTTTGCCATGCGTCGAATCTCCCTTGAATGCCTTCAGCCCTCAGCCTTCAGCCTTCAGCCCAAAACTCTTTGCGCCGTTGCGCCCTTCCGCCTTCGAAAAGCTCGCGAGCGGGATTGAACCGCTGACCTCATCCTTACCAAGGATGCGCTCTACCAACTGAGCTACGCGAGCGACGGCGTCTCACATCCCTCGACAAAGCGGGCGACGGGACTCGAACCCGCGACCCTCAGCTTGGAAGGCTGATGCTCTACCAACTGAGCTACACCCGCGTGTTCTTGGCGGGGCAGCGTGGCCGATCGGCAGCGGGGCAGTATTGAGCAGCCGACTCGTGCTGACTCCCACGTCCTTCGTCTGCAACCCTGCCCCACCGCCCCGCTGCCCGTCTGCCCCGCTACCATGGTGGGGGTAGGATTCGAACCTACGTAGGGCGTTAGCCCGGCAGATTTACAGTCTGCTACCATTAGCCACTCGGTCACCCCACCGAGCCTTCGCTCACCCTCATCTGAGACACAACCCCGCCGGACGGAAGAGCGGGGTTTGTGTTCACAGCACTCAGGGTGTGTCGGCGCTACCGAGCTGACGAGGGGAATCGAACCCCTAACCTGCTGATTACAAATCAGCTGCTCTACCAATTGAGCTACGTCAGCCTGAAACAGGCCGAAAAAAAGACAGACCCGTATGATAAGGGTCAAGTTAGGACGAGTCAACACACTGACCACAGTCTCATCACTGGCTCTCCTGAGCCGATACTTCCACTGGTGGCCAGGGCCGATTTGGTAGGTTGACAGGATTACCCCTAGGGGGTATATAATACGTATCGCGAGCGCACCTGGAAGATGACGAGATGGGCGCTGTCGGGTGTCCATTCCATCGCGATCCGTAGCCAACGTTCCGGCTCGGCAGAACTAAGACAAAAAACATCCAGACCCTCCGGCAGCTACTAAGGCCGGAACCCTGTCGCCACCGCGACTCACATGTCGGCCTGCTACCGTCCCGGCCCTGCCGCGCGACTGCAGCACGCTCCTGGTGCGGCGAGGTGTGGTCATAACCTCCCGAATCGACGAGGAGAGAAGCGTACGATGAACTTTTCTGTGAACTCCTGCTTCTGGCACTGCCGAGGCGTTCTGACCGCGATCGCCATCGCAGGCGTGGCTGCGGCCTGCGGCGGCTCCAATGGCTTGAGCCCTTCGACCGAAACACCCCTCCCGGGCGACTCCACGCTCGGGGCTGCCCCTACTGATTCGGCTCCCTCGGACACTCTGATAGGACCGGCCGACTCCCTTCCAGCCCCGGGCGCCACCGGACCCGGTATCGTCTTCGCAATTATGGGCATGAAGGCCCAGTACATGGCCTACCCTTACAACGGCTCCAAGTACGGCGTAGAGCCGGCGTGGATCATCAACGAGCTGAATACCGCCCGTGCTAAGGGCGGCCGGATGATCCTAGAGCTGGCCTCCGGCGCGGATGAGAGGATCCAGAACGGGGACGGGACCTTCAGCTACACCAAATGGAAAGCCTTGGTGGATGGCTACCGGAAGTTCAACCTCAACTCCTACATCACGGATGGGACCCTGATGGGTCACTTCCTGATCGACGAGCCGCAGAACGCCCGGAAGTGGGGAGGCAAGCCCATCCCGCATGCGACGGTAGAAGCCATGGCCAAGTACAGCAAGTCGATCTGGCCCAGTCTTCCGACCTTCGCCCGCGTCGCACCCATCTGGTTGTCGCAGACCTCGATCTCCTACGTCTACCTGGATGCGGGCTGGGCCCAGTACCTGGCACCCTTTGGGAACCCCACGACTTGGATCACTTCGCAGATAGCGGCTGCCAAGAAGAAAGGTCTTGGCCTGGCACTGGGCTTGAACGTGCTCGACGGGGGTAACGGTTCCAGCGGAATTCGGGGAACCCTCAGCGGCAAGTGGAAGATGAGTCCGACAGAGATCAGGACCTATGGCATGGCACTGCTGAACCAGCCCTACGCCTGCGGCTTCTTTAGCTGGAGCCACGTCGAGGGGGGAGCCACCTACTTCGCGCGGACGGACATCAAGAGTGCCATGACCAGCCTCTCCAAGCTCGCGGCAGCACACGTCAAGACATCCTGCCGGCAATAGCTGCTCAATCAACCGAACACGGGGCCCAGGATCATACCTGGGCCCTTTTTATTGGGGTTTCAATGGGCCGGCCGGGCCAGGCGCACCACCTCGATCGAGCCGTCCTTCGAGTCCCGGACCTCGAACCCGTGCTCCCCCAGGAGCGCCCGAATCCGATCGGCTTCGGCGTAGTTCCGGGCTCTCTTGAACTGAGCCCGGAGCGCCGCCCAGCTCCGCGCCCAGGTCTCGGCGGCCGCTGCCTCGGCGGGAGGAGTCCGGGAGAGCGACTCCTCGCTTGCTGGGTCGCCGGAAGCGCCACTCACCTTCATGACCACGACCCTGCTGGTGACGCCCAGCACACCCTCGGCGCTCTCCCAGGCGGAGAGCGCCACCGGCCCTGGCCGTTCCCCCGCGTCCATGGCGGCATGCCCTTCATTCATAAAGGCAAACAGGGCCGCGACCGCGCGAGGAGCGTTGAGATCCTCGTCTAACGCCTCCCCTACGTCCTTGCGGAGACGTTCGGCGGCTTCCCGGAACCGCGGACTGTCGCTTTGGGTTCCCGAATTCTGCAACCGGTTCTGAAACTCCCCCAGTCGGCGGGAGGCCTCCTGCGCCGCGGCCAGTCCTTCGTCGGTGAGGTCGAGCTTCTGCCGGTAGTGGGTCTGAAACACCAGCAGGCGAATGGCTCCCGGGTCCACCCCATCCTCCCGCAAATCTCGCGGTGTCGTAATGTTCCCGAACCGCTTCGACATCTTGGCCCCTCGGATGTTCAGGAACTCACCGTGGAGCCAGTAGCGGGCAAACAGATCCTTTCCGGTATAGGCACAGCTCTGCGCGATCTCGTCCTCGTG
>DASRIN010000082.1:0-2374 GCA_035649975.1 Gemmatimonadales bacterium | reverse complement strand
GGATACAGCACGGTTCCGGGCGCGGTCTCTCCCTCGCCCAGCTCGATGCGGGCCGGCTCGACATTCTGAGCCCCATAGTGGCTGCGCAAATCGGCGGCGCTGCTCCGGCTGGAGAGGGGGCCCGTAGTGGTCGGACCGAGCTGCCAAGGGGTAGTGGTGGAATCAGGCGGCGGCGCCTCGGGAGACGAGGAATCCCGGGGCCCATCCGGCCGTACTGAGTCCCGGCTCCGCTCCGAGGAGCAGCCAGCGAGGAACAGGCCCAGCAACCACCCATGCCGCATTCAACCTCTCTTGCACGGCCCTTCCTTCCGGCCCGGTGTTCTGCCTGGTGCAGAATCAAATGCCGCAATCCGGGTTGCGGCAAGCGTCGAGGGCTCCTGAGAGGGTACCGTCGAATGGCAACCTAGCGGTTGCGTATTCACAGAAAAGACATTAGCGTTAGGCAACTAATCGGTTGCCTATTACCCAGCGCGGAGGTTGTGACATGAGCACGGCGAGCAAAGTCCCCAACGCCCCGAGCACCGACCGGATCGAGAGGTCAGTGGTGCTCCGGGTGCCCCGGTCCAAGGTATGGCGCGCGCTTACGGACCCGGCCCAGTTCAGTGAATGGTTTGGGGCGACGCTGCGGGACCCCTTCGTTCCCGGCGCGCGGATCCGGGGACCAGTCACCCACCCGGATTACGAGCATCTCACCATGGACATCACTATCGATCGGGTAGAGCCTGAGCGGCTCTTCTCCTGGCGCTGGCATCCGGGCGGAGACCCGAACATCGACCCGGCTGAGCCGATGACGCTGGTGGTGTTCGAGTTGGAGGACGTCTCCGAAGGGACTCGGCTGACGGTAACCGAGACCGGTTTCGATCGCCTGCCCCCAGCGCGTCGTAGCAAGGCCTACCGGGGGAACGACGAGGGATGGGCCGGCCAGGTCAAGGCCATCGCCCGGTACCTTGGCGAGTCGCGCTAGGGCCCGAGCCCCCGCCGCACTATTTGCTGCCTTGGGAGATCCCACGCGACTGGAACTGGTCGCGCGGCTCTCCAGCGGGGGCCCCGCCTCCATCAGCGGGTTGACCACCGGCTCGGGAGTCACTCGCCAGGCGGTGGCCAAGCACCTCAGAGTGCTGGCCGGCGCCGGGCTGGTGCGTGGCGTCCGGCGGGGGCGGGAGAGTGTGTGGCGGCTGGAGCCGAAGCGGCTGGACGAGGCCCAACGTTCGCTCGACCTGATCTCCCGGCAATGGGATCGGGCACTGGGCAAGCTCAAGCTGTTCGTCGAAGAAGACTAGGCGGCCTCGTGCCGGGCCCGAAGCCGGCGGCGCCGCAGCCAGAGCACCAGCAGACCCAGACCCACCAGGGCGCCCAGGATCAGCCCGGTCCGGCTGATCCACTTCTCGGCCACTCTCCAGCTCGCCCCGAGCCCGTACCCCAGGTTGACGAACGCGACGGTCCAGAGGATGGCACCGAGGGCATCGTACAGGACGAACTTGCGGTAGGGCATCCGGGACGCACCGGCCACGAAGGGAACCAGGGCCCGGGCAAATCCCACGAAGCGTCCAATGAACACCGCTTTCGGGCCCTGGCGCTGAAAGAATCGCTCGACCTGAGCCAGTCGCTTCTGTCTCAGACCGAATCGCGATCCCTTTCGCAGCAGCCACTCCCGTCCTAACCGGGCTCCCAGCCAATAGCCGATGTTGTCCCCCGCCACGGCCCCGAGCCCGGCAGCGGCCATGACGGCATCGAGCTCCAGGATTCCTTGGTGGGCAAAGAACCCCGATGCCAGAACCAGGCTCTCGCCCGGCACCAGCAGGCCGGCGAAGGCAGCGCACTCCAGGGCGGCCGCGGCGAAAATGATGAGGTAGCTCCAGTCCCCCAGTCGCGCGACGAGGTCGAGCAGGTACTCCAGGAGACTGGACATGGAAAGTCAGAGTTGGCCGCAGGATCCGTCCTGAATGCCGAGATCCGCATCCAGCCGCAAGCTGTCGTGGGCCGGCGTTCCCAGGGTGAAATTGAGGGTGCCCTGGGCGACACTATCCATCCGCGCCGAGGTCACCTCCAGCTGAACGGTGGCCGGTCCGGGCACTGCGAACGAGGGACCGACCTCGACCCGATAGCTGCCGTCCGGATTGCCGGTAAACGGACCTAAGCGGGCATCCACGGGGTGAGCCTGCTCGGGTCTGTCCTGTTGGACCCGAAGTCGCAGCTCCGGAGACGCCACTGCATTGCCGCAGAAGGTGATGATTCCATGCACGACTCCGGCCACGGGCGCCCCAGCCGAGATTGCGAGGAAGGTCACCTCGCCACAAGCGGAGATGGTGAGGAGTAGTGGAGCGGACACCAGTGATTTGAAGAGGGTCATCGGGTCTAGGCCGGCTGATGTACT
>DASRIN010000081.1:0-5607 GCA_035649975.1 Gemmatimonadales bacterium | reverse complement strand
ATCGCCGGTTTGGCCTGGACGCTCGTTTGGCTAGCGGGAACCGTCTGGTGACCGTACACAACGGGATGCCGGATATCGAGCCGACCCTCCGCGCCGATCCTAGTCGGGTTCCGCCTCGGCTGGTGATGGTCGGCCGCTTCGAGCCCCAGAAGGATCACGCCACCCTGCTCCACGCCCTGGGTGAGCTCCAAAACCATGCCTGGGAACTGGACCTGATCGGGGACGGGCCGCTGCGCCCGGAGATGGAGTCGCTGGCGGCGAGCTTGGGAATCGGCCAGCGGATTCACTTCCTGGGCCAGCGGACCGATGTCGACCGCCTGCTGGCGCAGGCCCAGGTCGGCGTCCTGGTAAGTAAGTGGGAAGGGTTCCCCCTCAGTATCCTCGAGGCAATGCGGGCGGGCCTTCCGGTCGTGGCCTCCGATGTGGGCGGCGTCGCCGAAGCGGTGGAGAACGAGGTGACCGGTTACGTCGTCCGGCGAGGCGACGTGAGGCAGCTGCGAGACCGGATTGCGGCGGTGCTCGCCTCGCCCGATCTGCGGGTCCGACTCGGCGCTCACGGACGGGCGCGGTATGAGCAGCATTTTACCCTGGACCGCATGGTCGCCAAGACCCTCGCCGTCTATCGGGAAGTGCTTCAGGGCCGCGGCGCGTCGGCAGCATTGGGTGACGCGCCAAGGGCTCGGGACTCTCAGAGCAGCGCCCGCGCTGGTGATCAACTCGCCGTGAATGGATGACCGACCCAATGGCTCAGCCCTCGGAGGGCGCAACGGTACTGGTAGTGGAGGACGAGGACGCAATTCGCGCGTCCATCCGGCGCCTGCTTGAGCGCGAGGGCTACAGCGTTCTCGAGGCGTCTGACGGGGCCGAGGCGCTGGAGCTGCTGGAGGACAAGGCTAACAACCAGGTTGCCCTGGTACTCACCGACCTCCGCATGCCGGGCATGGACGGGCGTCAACTGGCGGCAGCGCTCGCCCGGCGCCGGCCCAGTTTGCCCATCGTTTTCATGTCGGGGTTCACCGCCCAGCTGATGGACCTCCGCCTGGTGTCACCGCACCTGGCCCTTCTGGCCAAGCCGTTCAGGGATTCCGATCTCCTGGCGACGGTACGAGATCAACTCACCCGCTCAGCCTGACCGGAGGCGGCTCAGATCTCCCAGTTGGACATCAGAATTCCCTGGGACGGCACCCGCTGAGGAAATCCCTGCAGCAGCATGCGCAGATCAGTCCAGTGGACCCGATATCCCAACTCGATCAGCCGGAGATAGGCATCGGTGAACTCGGTCTGGCACCGAATGGCGATGCGGGTGACCCGCTCGCTGTGGGCGCAGAGTTGAAGCGCCTGAAGTAGCCGCTCGAAAGCAAACGGATTCGCGGCCACCAGCTTGAGCACTCGCAGCTCGTCCTTGGGGCGGCCGGCGGCCAGAGGCGTCGAATGCCACAGGGCAAAGGCGGCGAGCCCGTCTCCTTCCCGCACCAGGGTGGTGTCGCCGATGCCGAGGTCGTGGCTGAGTACCAACTCCCGAGTAAAGTCCACCCCCGGCAGGACCCGTTCGGTCAGGCGCCGGCACTCGTCCACCCGCTGATTCCGGGCCGCTCCCGCCGCTGAGAGCAACTCCGGCACACCGGCCGCTCGACGGGACACCTCATGCACCAGGGTCACCGTCAGGTGGCTGGGAACCAGTCCAATCCTGCTGTAGAACCCGATGTTGTCCACGGTCCGGGGCATGGTCTCAAGACCGATGGTGGTTGCTCCCTGACTCCGTAGCCACTCGATTCCGGTCCGCACCATGGTGGATCCCAGTCCTTCTCCCTGTCGATCCGGCCGGACTGCCAGCGGGCCCATCCATCCCTCGGTGCCCGAGCGATGCACCATGTTGAAGCCCACCATTTGTCCGTTGGTGTCCCGCCAGATCATCGCACCGTCGCCGGCGTCTTCCAACGCATAGCGCCACACCAGGTTGTTCAGCTGGGGCACCCGAACGCCGACCAGGCCGTCCCGGCTGTAGCGATCCGTAAAGGCATCGGCGAAGACTCGGTTCAACGAGTCGATGTCGCGTAGGCAGGGACGCTCCGGACCACGGAGGCTTCGGTCAGGCCGCCACATCGTGATCTCCCTGCGATTCTTCCCGCACCGTCGCCACTCCGCTGGCGAGATCGAATCCCACTCGAACCACGCGGTCGAATCCCTCCCGCACCGAATCGATGTGGGTAATCAGGATGACCTGGGGGAACCGGTCAGCCAGGCTGCGGAGCAGCTCCACCACAGCAGCGCGACGGTCTTCATCCAACGAGCCAAAGATCTCGTCGAGGATCAGCAGCGAAAGTGGTTGTCCCGCACGCTCGGCGATCATCTGGCTGATGGCCAAGCGCAGTGCGAGGTTGGCGACGTCTTCTTCCCCACCGGAGATCACCGCCTTGGGGTCGCCATCGTCCAGGAGCGTCGCCGCGTAGTCTTCATCCAGCTCCAGCTCGGTGTACCGGCCGTGGGTGAGGTCGCGCAGGAACCCGGAGGCCAATTCGGAGAGATCCGGCCGCAGCGTGGCGTTGAGCTCGGTGCGAAGGTCGGTGAGGGCCCGGTCCAGCTCCTGATGCAGGGCGAGATCGCTGGCGGCTTCTGCCGCGGCCCGCTCCCGTTCGGCGCGCTCGGCGCGGCGGCGGGTGACTTCCTCAATGGCCTCACCGGCAGCGCTGGTCTCACCTCGGGCCTGCACCAGGGCCAACTCGGTGCGGCGGCGCTCCGCCTCGGCCGCCAGCTCGGCCTCGCGAAATTCGCGAAAGGCTGTCTCGCTGTAGTCCAGTGCGTCCATCCTGGCCTGGAGCTCCGCGATGAGGGCCGTGGTTCCCTCTCCGGTGGCACGCGCGTTCTCCAGCTCGGCCACCACCTCATCGGTCCGCTCGACCACAGCCCGGAAGCGCTCGGCTTGGAGGGCGAGCGACTCCAGAGCCCGGGTCTCCCGCAGCACGGCCTCGTGTCGGGCAGGATCGTAGGATCCGGTGATCTGATCGAGGGTGCCCTGGAGCTCGCTCACTCGCACCACCAGCCGGTGCTCCTCGTTGCGCAGCGCAGTGGCTTCGCCGGCCTGAGCCTTGAGCCGAGCCAGCTCCGCCGTAGCGGTGGAGAGCTCCTGCTCCAGCTCCAATCGCCGTCGCTCGATCTCGGTGAGCGCCGCCGGCTCCTGCTGCAACTGCTCGATCCGTTGCTTGTAGAAATTGCCGTTAGAGCGCACCTCCTCCATCTGCCGGTCCAGAAGCTCCAGGACCTTGGGATACTCACCGCCGAGTGGGCGGGTGCAGGTAGGGCAGACGCCGTCCGCTCCGGCTTTCACGATCCGGTGACGCTGATCCTTGAGCTCCTGGTACTGCTCCAGGAGACTCTGCCGCTTAGTCTGCGCATCCTGGGTGTCACGCACCCAGACGGTGCGCTGCTCTTCGGCCTCGAGAGTAGCGGCAGTCAGCGCCGCACGGGAAGCATTGACGCTGTCGGCAGCCTGCGGGATGGCTCCTTCAGGAGGTATGCGGCGTACTCGCTCGTCGATGGTCGCCAGATGGGTTTCGACCTCCTGAAGCTGAGCCCGCAACCGACGGCGGGACGCATCGGCCTGGGCCTGCTCCTCCAGCGCCTGGGCTTCCTCCCGTAGAGTAGGCAGCGGCACCAACTGGCGGGCGAGCTCCTCCAGCTGCTGGCGGGCGACCTCGAGCTCCAAGGCTTCCTGCTCCAGCCGAGCGGTCCGTTGGGCTGCAGCGGTGGCCTGGTGGTTGGCCACCCGGAGCTCTGCCTCGAGGGCCAGGGCGGCTTCGCGCAGTTGCTGCAGCTGCTCCCACCGGGGCCGGATCTCCGCCAGACGCTGTTCAGCCGCCTGGCTCGCCTGTTCTGCTGCCGCTTCGCCGGTCCGAGCGAGGGCCCACCGCTCCCGAGCCCGGCACTCGGCTTGGTCGAGCTCCGCCAGGTCGGGGAGCCCAGCCTTCAGGGCATCGAGGCGGGCCTTGAGAGCGGAACGCTTTTCCTTGAGCCGGTCCTGGGCCGCCCGGAGTCGCTCGTATCCGAGCACCCGCGAGAGAAACTGGGCCCGCTCGCCCGCGCTCATAGCGGCCATGACGGCGAGCTCCTTCTGCCCGGTAAAGTAAGTATTGAAGAACTCGTCCCGGCTCATGCCGAGCAGTCGGGTGACTCGCTCAGTCACAGTGGCAATGCTGTTGGCGATGGCCACGGGACTGCCATCCTGGTAGAGCTCCGCCTGATTGAGCGAGCGAACAATGCGAAAGTGATGGTGGCCCAGGGTGAACTCGACCTCCACCTCTACCCGAGCTCGGGGAGAGGCACCCCGGCGACGGAGGGTCTCGCGGTTGCCCCGGGCGGCCGGCATGCCGTACATGGCCCAGGCGATGGCCTCCAGGATGGTGGTCTTCCCTGCCCCATTCGGGCCCACGATCCCGGTGAGACCCGCCCCGAAGGCGATCTCGGTATCCTCGTGCTGGCGGAAGTTGACCAAGTGAACCCGATTGATCTGCATCAGCCACCCGCCAGATCACGTTCGACCGACTCCATGAGCTCCTGTCCCAATCGAACGAAGGCCGCCCGGTCCAGCTCCGCGGGCAAGGGCCTCGCCGCGAGATAAGAGGCCACCAACTCGGGCAAGGTCTGCCGCCGAGTCGGCGAACTGAGTCCCACGGTGCGGTGAAGCTCGGGACGCCGCAGGTCGAGATGAAAGTGCAGAGCCTCGGCCTTGTATGCCCGCAGCGCGGCGTGATTCAGCTCCCGCGCCACGTGGCGCGGAACGTCATAAACCCGCAGGCGGATGATCTTATCTGCGATGCCCCCAGGAATTACCTGTAGCCGCTCTGCAATGAGCGCGTCCAGGGCGGCGGCAGACTTGTCCTCACCCCGCACCGGTTCCAGGTCGAGGATATCTCGAGCCCGCGGAACACTCTGACGTTCCACCCGTCCAGTGTCGAGGTCCGCGAGGAGCCATCCCTTCCCGGGGGAGCCGTGCTGCTCCTCTTCGATCAGCTCACCCCACAGGTTTGGGCTGACATACTCGAGCGCCCCGGCGTACCAGGCATGTCCAGCCACCCGGTGCTGCACGTGATAGTGGCCGAGGGCAACGTAGGTCCAATCGTCGGGACCGAACTCGTTCAGGCTGATGAGCGCACCGCCATAATCCGCGGCACTGCGATCGGCGGGGAACATGCCTTCGATCTCGCCGTGCAACACCAGCACCTGATAGCGCTCGCTTCCTTCCGGCCGCAGCGAAGGGCGCTCGGGGGTGACCAGTGCCTGGTGCGGTACCGCGGTGATACTGAGGTTGAGCGACGGGTACGTGAGGCGGCGAGCGGAATCAGCCGAGACATCTACCCCCAGCTCCTCGAACAAACGGAGAATGCTGCCCGTCTCCACCGAGCGGGGAGTGTCGTGATTGCCGGCGATGAGAACGATGGGGGCTCCGGGCAGCGCCTCCCGCAGCCGCTGGAGCTGGCGAAAGGCGAAGACGATGGCCGCGTTGGTGGGACGTACTGAATGAAACAGGTCGCCGGCAACGACTACGGCGTCGGGCTCGGCCCGGATCACGCCGTCTATGGCGGCTCGGAAAGCCCGAGCGACGTCGGCCTC
>DASRIN010000080.1:0-5627 GCA_035649975.1 Gemmatimonadales bacterium | reverse complement strand
ACGTCGCCCTGAGCGAGCCGCAGTGGACACCGGTCAAGCTCCCCGTCCCCGCGCCGTTCCACCACTCGGCCGGATCGGGCCGGGTCTGGCGGAGGGCAGGTTGTGGGTTCGTCCGCTGCCGCTACCTCCGCGGGAGCTGGCCCAGCGACTGACCCGGAGCCGGGCCGAGCTTCTCGACAGCGCCGTCACGGTGATCGTGCAGGCATACCTGGATTCCATCGCCAACGATCCGGCGTCCAAGAACCAGGGTATGCCCGACTGGACCACTCAAATCGCGGGGAAGAAATTCGGCCTCGACTCCAAGAACATCTATATCGCGGGACTGAAGATCCCGGCCGCGGTCCTGGCGCTGATCCCCATTCCGGTCGGGAACATCGACCAGAACAAGGCCTATAATCACCTGATGGATCTACGGAATGACTTGATGTATGCGGCCCAGCGGGCGCAGAACATGGAGGAATTCAAGGTGATGATCAGGGAGATGCGGGAGCGCAAAGAGCGGGAGCGCGAGTTCGAGCGGAATCAGCGGACGGCGCCGCCTCCGGAGAAACCGGCGACTCCTTGAAACGAAGTGAAAGTGAAACAGTGAAGGAGCTACTTTTACTTTCACTTTTTACTTTTCACTTTCCCCCTCTTCACTTTCACTCTCCAGCCCCAACAAATCCGCCAACGCCCGGTCGACCACTTCCGAAGCATCCCCCTCGATGATCCTCTTCAGCACATCGGCCGTCTCCAACGGGAGACTGTCGGGGTGCACCCGGTCACTTTGGTACCGCACGATGTTTCCCAGTGGTACGGGAGCCACCCGGAGATCCTCCTCGCTCTCCTCGCCGGATCCGACTGACGCCTCGTAGGAGGAGCTGGGCACGCTGGCCGACCAGGGCTCTTCCGGCTCGTCGCCCTCCTCTTCGATGTCGTCGGGCAGGGGGACCATGGCAAACAGCTGACACTGAAGGCCGGGAGGGGCCAGCCGGGCGACCAGCACCACTTGCAGGGGATCGTCGAAGAATCCGTGCTCCTCGATCTGCGCCCAGGCTTCGGGCGACATGACCGAACGCGCGACCAGACGGCCGTTGCGATAGGTGCCCATGCACACCATGTCGGCCGGAACCCGGTCGTCCTGAATGAGACTGACCTCGAGCTGCACCGGCTCGGCGGTGGCGGCGATTGCGGCCGGGGTCGGAGCCGCGTCGTCGTCGGGGGAGTCGGCTTCCTCAGATGTCATGGGGAATCAGTAGGCAGTGCCATCGGCTCAGGCAAGGCTCACGCCTAAGGCAAGGCTCACGCCTAAGGGGTGGTGCCGGGCGGCGGTACTGGAGGTCGGACCTCACCCGACTCGGTGACCACGGCGCCCGTGGGTCCGAAGTCTTCGCTGGAGAGCTGCCGAATTAGGTCGAGCGCTCTCCGGTCCGGATCCGCCAACGGGCCCCGTTGCGGAGCCTGGAACATGGGGATGACCCGGGCCCGCTTCAGCGTTCGATTGTCAGCGAACTCGAGCTGAAGAACCCCGGTGATGCCGAGTGGCCCCGCCAGATTGAATCCGCGGTAGGTCAGGAAATTGCCCAGTGAATAGGCGATCAGTCGTCCGCGATAGAACTCGATCCCCCGGAGCACGTGGGGACCGTGGCCGATCACCGCGTCGGCCCCGGAGTCGATCACTGCTCGGGCCCAGCGCCGCAGATCGCCGCGGGGTTCCGAGCCCAGCGACTCGGCGACCTCGCCGGTATGGACCGCCTTGGCGCCTTCGGACCCGCCGTGGAAGGTGACGATCAGCAGATCCACCAGTGGCCGCATCGAATCCACGACCGCGGCACTCCGTTCGATATCCAGCAGGTCGTAGGCGTAGGGATAGGTGGTGAAGCCGATCAGCCCCACCGTGGTCACGCTGTCCCCTCTCCGGACGCTGTCCACCGCAATCCGGCCCAGTGGCCCGTAGAGCCGGATGCCCAGGCTGTCGAGGATCCGCTCCGTCGATGCCCGGCCGGCCAGGCCCAGGTCGTTGGCGTGGTTGTTGGCCAGGTTCATGTGGGTGAACCCGGCCTCGACCAATCGTGGCGCCAGCATGATCGGAGTGCGGAAGGCGTAACAGTTGGGCCGGACGGTGAACGAATCCACCGGCTGCTGCTTTCGAGCCCGCCGCCCCTTCGGCTGAGGTACTCGTACCAGACACTTGGTTGGAGTGCCGCTGTCGGCCAGCACACCCTCGAAGTTTCCTACGACCAGATCACCCTTGAGGCTGGGGCGCGCCCGGTCCAGCAGCCCCCGGCCGCTGTCCGGCGGCACGCCATCGGGCAGAGTGGCGGTTCCCAGATTGATGTCGCCCACAAAGGCGAGCCGCACCGAGGCGTACACCCGTTCCGCAGGGAGGGGGGAAGGCTCGATGAGAGGGGAAGGAGGGAGAACCAGGGTGTCGCGACGTTCTGCAGTAGGGACGGGCTCAGGTTGACGTGGCGAGGGCTTGGCGCACGCGCAAGCAGCAAGCCCTAGAGCCAGAAATGCCCGTGCACGTACTCTCACTTCGAATTGGAACTTGGCTGCAAGCGATGGGGCGCAGTCTTAAGCGTTTTCATGCTACTCTCACGACCGACAACATACAGTAGCTCATTAACCGGCTCCGAAACGGTCGATCCAGTGAGTGCGACACGCACCGGCTGCATTACGTCGCCTAGCTTCAGATGATTTTCCTCGGCTACAGCCTTTAGCGTGGTCAAAATATGATCCGGGGTCCACTCTGCCGGCGGAATGTATTCCAGCGCTCTTTGTGCCCGTGACAAATTCTCGTCAAAAACCGGTCCCATCTTGAGCCGGAGAGCTTCTCCCTTTGAATCAAGCTTCGCCCGGTTGGGGTCTAGTCTCACTGCAACTTGCTCAGCAACATGAAGGATGGTTCTTGATCGAGCTACAACCGACTTAACCAGCGGCCTGATATCCCGACCTACGACAACATTCATGCGGCCGAGCTCTCGCAGGACCGGCTCAAGCAGCGCTTCGACCGGAAGCAAGGAGAGGTACTGCCCATTCATCCACTCGAGCTTGGTGGTGTCGAACACCGCCGGTTTCTTCTGGATCCCTTCGAGACTGAAGAGCCGGATCATCTCATCCTCTGGCAGGATCTCGCGGTCCTCGCCGGGCGACCAGCCGAGCAAGGCCAGGAAGTTCCGCATGGCGGCGGGCAGGATTCCCTCGTTCTGATAGTCACCCACGGCGGTGGCCCCGTGGCGCTTCGACAGCTTCTTCCCGTCAGGGCCCAAGATCATGGGAACGTGCCCAAACACCGGAGGCTCGTGGCCGAGGGCGCGATAGAGCGCGATCTGTTTGGGAGTGTTGGAAATGTGATCATCACCCCGAATGACATGGGTGATTCTCATGGCGATGTCGTCCGAGACGACGGCCAGGTTGTAGATGGCACTGTTGTCGCTGCGCAGGATCACGAAGTCGTCCAGATCCCGTCCCTGAAAGCTGATCCGTCCGTGCACCGCGTCATCCCAGGCGATCTCCTGGTCGCCCATGATGAACCGGATGGTGGAAGGCTCACCACCCCGCAGCCGCTGCTCGACTTCGGCGGGGGGCAGGTTCAGGCAGCGCCGATCGTAGCGGTATCCGACGCCGGCAGCCTCGGCCCTGGCCCGTTGGGCATCGAGCTCCTCTCTGGTGCAGAAGCAGCGGTAGGCCTTTCCCTCGCGAAGCAGGCGCTCGGCATCGGACTGGTGCTGGGTGGCGTTGGCTCCCTGGAAGTAGGGTCCTTCATCCCACTCGATCCCCAGCCAGCGCAGCCCATCGAGGATGACGCGGGTATGCTCCTCGGTGCTGCGCTCCCGGTCGGTGTCCTCGATGCGCAGCACGTGAGTGCCGCCGGTGTGGCGGGCATAGAGCCAGTTGAAGAGCGCGGTGCGCGCGCCGCCAACGTGGAGATAGCCGGTGGGAGAGGGCGCAAAGCGGACGCGTGGTTTTGTCATGGTAAGAAGTAAGAAGTGAGACGTGAGAGGGAGGAGCGGTCGGGAGCGGCCGTCTTACCTCTTACCTCTCACCTCTCACTGTCGGTACGGAGCGGGAGGGATTCGAACCCTCGATAGGGGTTTATCCCCTATGCCGGTTTAGCAAACCGGTGCCTTCAGCCACTCGGCCACCACTCCAGCAGGGGGTAAACTCGCCAGGCTCGAACCCTTGGGCAAGGTCTGAGGGGCCTGGTCAGGAGCGGGCGGCGATCACCGGCTGATAGTACTCTCGAGCTCGCGCCAGAATCTGGTCGGCTGAGCCGCGCATGTTGCTGCGGATCCAGAGCACGAGTGCTTCAGTTGGGGGAACAGCACCCCACTGCCCTCGGAATTGCGGCTGCAAACCTTGGAGCCGAAGACCCAGCACCTCGTCCATGGCCCGATCCAGCGCATGCTGGAGCTCCGGATCGGCTGGCAGGAGGTGGGTGTGAGTGCAGAGCAGCCCGTCCACCTCGCCGCTCTCGAACTCATGGCTGAGCACGTCGACCGGGTAGGAGCAGAACAGGCTGACCTCGCTCCGCGACAGCAGATTGTTCCAGAGATGTTCCAGTTGGACCGCCGCCTCCCGCCTTCCCGTCGTCCACAGAAGCCCCACCATCTCACCGTATGCGCGCACTCCGCTGTGCACTGCCCGAGCCCGGACCCGACGGAGACTCTCACCGATGACACTCTCGAACAGCTCCGGATCGGGGTACTGGTCGACCAGAAAGCGATCCAGAGTCGCCCGAGCATCGAGAAACATCAGCCGTCCCTCGAGCACCGCCCGGGAGTAGCCGCTCTCGGATCGCAGAGAACCGGTGAGAGAGGTCCGGTGGTCCGGCGTGGCGATGACCAGCAGACCGTCTCCCCGCTTGAGTCCCTCGGAGAGGAAGCGCCCGACGTTCTGGATGAGCAGCCGGTCGTCATCGCCATAGAACTGGACGACGTGCTCCGGCGGCTTCAGCCCATCTAGAAGTTCTCTGCAGGAAGACATGAACTCAATCTCGCTGGCCGCATACAGTGGAGTTGTGTCCGACGTCACCTCGGAGCTTGCGACTGCAAGCGGCCGGGGGCTACCTTCGCCCAATGACTGTCCCCCAGGGCCCGGCCCGTAGTTCGACGCGAGTCGAGCGCCCCCCCGGAGGCTATACCGTCCTGGTAGTGGATGATGAGGAGGCAGTTCGTCGCCTCGCCTGCCGGATGCTCACCTGGAGCGGGTACCAGGCGCTGGAGGCCACCCACGGCAGAGAGGCCATCGCGACCATCGAGCAGCACGCCGGGGGAATTCACCTGGTGCTCACCGACATCAAGATGCCAGGCATGAACGGCCGAGAGCTGGGGAGACAGGTCGAGCAGCGCTGGCCGGGTAAGCCCATACTCTACATGTCGGGCTTTGCCTCGGAGGTCTTCCAGGGAGGCCTGCTCGAGCCCGGGGCTCCATTCCTGGCCAAGCCCTTCACGCAGGAGGATCTGGCGCAAAAAGTACGGGGACTGCTCGGCGGCTGACCCGCCTTGACTGACGGCAGAACTACCACGAATCCGCCGCGCTAAGGCAGCAGCTATCTGTTGCAGCGGTCCGGCAAATCGGCTTGAATTCTGGCTAAATCAAGGACCAGGACACCCCTAAAGTGGCACAAATGTTGATCTTTGGGG
>DASRIN010000079.1:0-2700 GCA_035649975.1 Gemmatimonadales bacterium | reverse complement strand
ACCCGCGGGCGCGCCGTATCCGACCGATCGGCTGTCGGTGGACCATCCGTTTCCGGACTCCTACGCCTATTCAAAGGCCCATGCGGAGGGGATGGTCCGGCAATGGATGTCCGGTGTTGCATGCCGGACGATATGCCGGCTCGGGATTGTGGTGGGTGATACCGCGGGAAATCCGCCCCCTCGCATCGACGGCCCGTACTATGCCGTGGACGGTCTGAGCCGGGTCCGCCACCTGTTGCGGGCGGTGCACGGCCAGCTTCCCCTGGTAGGGCAAGAGAAAGTGCATCTGCCGCTGGTTCCCGTTGACGTCGCCGCGCGTGCCCTGGATCGCATGATCCAGATAAGCCTGAGCCGGCCGCTAGAGGGGATCTCCTGCTTTCACCTCACTCCGGAGCAGGGCGTCCCGCTCGGCGAGTTCTATCGATTCATCCTGGACAGGCTGGGCCTTGAGGGACGCCAATTCCACTTTATGACCGGCGTGCCGCAGGGCTTCCAGAAGCGGCTTGCCGAGTTGGCGGTGGGGATACCCAAGGAGGAGCTTGAGTACTCGCTGCACCTCCCGCGGTTCGATTCGTCGGCCACTCGTGTGCTGCTGGGCCAGGAGTGGTGCCCGGAGTTCCGGGACTATCAGGACGCTTTCTGGAAGGGGTATCGGCTCTATGCTGAAAATCGCGGAGCTTGACTACCGCGCCCTTCCCAAAACCAACTCCTACTTCGAGTTTCAGGCTTTCGGCCGGGTGTTTGAAGTCCAACGCTTCGGTTTTGACGGACAGACGGCCAGCCTGCTGGAAGTCATGTTCAGCCTCCGGAACCAGGTCGACGCGTTCGCGCTCTCGGGGCTGCCTGCCGATTTCTTACCACGGGTGCCGCAATCGTCGGTACCGGTCTGCGATGGGCAAAGCCTGGAGGCCTTGTGCACCATCAATCGTCTGACGGAAGAGCTTGCCGCGGGCAGGATCGACGTTTCGCGGGGATGCTTCTTTCCGTTGCTCAGCAATCACTTCGAGGCCTTCCGGTTCCTCGGCGAGATCAATCCCCAGCACGTCATGGCGGGGGATCTGTTTCCGCTGCTTGGAGTCAACCAGATCCTGAGCTACGGCTCCCTTCAGGCGCAGTTGCTGTCTTGGGGCCTGACGCTGAACTCGGCGCTGGGGTTCAAAGGTAGACGACCGGCTCGCGGATGGAAGCTACCCGCTGCTTGCGAGTTCGAGTACATCTACACCGCAGCCGACTCGTTCGCCTTGCTGACCACCGATCTGCCCGCCCTGCATGACAAGACGTGGCTACTGGCCGACTCCGACCCATACCTGGAGATGGGGATCGCGGCGTTCTCCCCGAAGGAAGTGATCGGGCTCTTTCCGGAGGCGTTGAAGTTCGGCCCGTTCGTCAGATACTCCATTGTGGACGCCGCGATGAGGCTGACACTTGGAACGCGAACGCAGGGCCTGGCGGCCCGCCCCTCGATTCAGTCTTGGCTCAACAGCGCGGTGAAGTCCGTTGCGAAGACGGTCAGCGGCGGCCCAAGGAGGGCGGATCCCGAGTTCGCGTTCATTCTCCATCCGCTGTCCAACCGGCAGGTGTTCCAGATTCCTGGGCTGGGCTCGCTCGGGAAACTGCCCGTCCCGGCACGGGATTGGGTGGAAGGACAGGCGGCCAAGGTACCCGGGTTCCTGTACGGACACGTCGACAACGTCGTGAGCCACTCTACCGGGCGGGAGGTCAGCGGACTCACCTACTGCTTGCCCTCCACTCCCCGGATGCTTCTCGAGAAGGATGTCCAAACCACTTATGGTCAGATCAAAGCGATCTGTGAGCATGCGGCCAAGTCGGGAGCTAAGATCATCGGCCTGGGCGCGTACACCAAGATAGTCGGCGACGCCGGTGCCTCCATCAATCGAAACAGCCCCATTCCTGTGACCACCGGAAATAGTTTGAGCGCCGCGGCGACGCTGTGGGCCGTACATGAGGTGATCGGGAAGATGGGCCTGGTGAAGACCTCCGCCGGGGGAAAACGCAGGGACGGCGTCGCGATGGTCATCGGCGCATCCGGTTCCATCGGAAGGGTTTGCGCCAAGCTCCTGGCGTTCACCTTCGGACGGCTGATCCTGGTGGCTCCAAAAACCGAGAGGCTCCACGAGATCGCCGTCGAGATCCGTGAGATCGCCCCGCACTGCGATCTGGTCGTCTCGACGTCGGCCGACGACTGGGCGGCCTCTGCCGACGTGATAGTGACCGCCACCTCCTCCCGCGGTCAAAAGGTCGTCGACGTCGGCCGGCTGAAGCCTGGCGCAATAGTCTGTGATTGCAGCCGGCCGCTCGACTTCACGATCGAAGATGCGATGGCCCGGCCCGACGTGGTGATCATCGAGTCGGGCGAGGTGCTGCTGCCAGGTCCGGCAACGCTGGACTGCTACATCGGTCTTCCTGACAAGGCGGTATGGGCGTGTCTCGGGGAGACCGCCCTTCTGGCACTCGCGGAACGCTACGAGCCGTTCTCCCTCGGCCGCGACCTGGACTGGAGGCGGGTGAAGGAGATCTACCGGCTCGCCCGCGAACACGGGGTGGGCCTGGCCGCCCTCCGCGGCCACGCGGGGGTGATCACCGAGCGGGAGATCACTCTGACAAGAGAGCTGGCGCTTAAAAGAAGGGGTGCAACACAGTGAGTTCCTACTTTGACGGGCTGAACTACTCGCTTGCCAA
>DASRIN010000078.1:0-2302 GCA_035649975.1 Gemmatimonadales bacterium | reverse complement strand
AGATCTTACGGACGATCCTGACATCTATGGCCAATGGGGCTCACCTCGCGCAGCCCAGAATGGGTTTCGGAGGTGATCGCCGCCGTACCGGCGGCGAGGATGAGCGACTTGGACCTGGAGCGGGTGGACCTGCGGAGCTGGCGCTATGCACCCCACGGAACGGAGCCGAGCGCTGGGGCGATCCGGCGAAGGACGAGGCGGTGGCCGACGCCATCCGCGGAGCCGTGGAGCACAGGGGAGCCGGCCGCACACGGTGAAGATGCTGGAGCCAGGGACGCTGCCGCGGACCTCCAGCGGGAAGATGCGGCGGCGCGAGGCGCTCCGCCGGTACCTCGCCGGCCAGCTCACCCCGCCGCGGCGGATGAGAACGTGGTGCGCATGGCCGCGGAGCTGGCGCGGTCCACGTTCGCGCTCGCGCGCAGCCGGCTGGAGCGGCTGCGCGGGGAACGGTGAATGAGTGTTCCGCGCTTCGTGACCGGGACAGGTATCCTTGGGAATGCTTGCGGCAGGTACCCGCCGCTGTAGCCTCCGGAGCGCCATGAGAACGTTCGCCATCCGGCTTCTCGCGTCCACGCTGGCCGGACTTCTTTCCACCTCGTGCGGGGTCGCGAGAGAGAGCCGGCAACCAGAGACCGGGGAGATCGTCTTCCTTTCCCGGGCGCCCAGAGCCGTGCTCTCTCCTGCCGTGGATGAGCTCGAGCTGCGGAAGGCAGTCGAAGAGCTTCTCCCGTATGTGAATGTGGAGGAGGCCCGGGCCGAGCTGCGACGAATGGTGACGGATCCGCGATTCCACGGCCGCCAGCCCGGGGAGCTTCGTGTGGTCCTCACGACCTGGGGCTCCGGTCCGGCGGCGCTGGAGGAGATCGGCCGGGAGTACCGGGCCTTTTGCGCCGCGGTCCGCCGGACCAATTGCCATCAAGGGCCGCTGACCGCCTCCAGCATCTACGAGATCGCGTTCGACTTCGCGATGGGCTCCCAGTGGGACGGCTTCGTCGGAGAGGTGAAGAGCACCGTAGACCCGTCGACGATCCGGATCGTCCTGTTGACCGGCCTGGTCATCTTCATGGCCACCATCGCGATTCCAGAGCTGCTGTCGAAGATTCCGGCGGCGGCGGCCACGGTGGTCTTGACCGCGTACCTCGGCGCGCAGGCGGTTTGCGATCTCGTCTTCGGGTGGATCCAGATGGTCCGGGAGCTGGACGCCGCGACGACGTTCAGCGAGGTCCGGGCCGCAGGCGAGCGCTATGGGCGTCTCGTCGGGGCCCAGACCGCGAGAATCCTCATCCTGCTGGCCACCGCCGCCATCGCCCGGGGGGGCCTGGTTGCCCGTCTGATGAAGCTCCCTCGCGCCACCCAGGCGTCAGCTGCGCTCGCGGCCGAGACCAGTGGGGTTGGGCTGGAAGCAGTCGGCGCGGTCAAGGGGGTGCGTGTACTCCAGGGGGGCATGGCGATGACCCTGCCGGGCGTCGCGATGGCCTCTCACGGTCCAGTGCCTGGCATCGGCCCTGGCTCGATGGGTCACGGGAGCACTGAGGAACGAGGTGGGAGCGGGACCCAACCCGCAAAGGGGACAAGTGGAACCGGTCAGGTTGCCCCTTCGTTGGAACCAGAGAAAGGTTATCTTGGGCACAAGAAGCACGGCATAAGATGGACTGAAGGCGCCGCGGAAGCGAAGAAGACAGGAATACCGCAGGGTCAGTGGGGAAGTGTTTCCGATCTTGAATTCGCTGGACAGAAAGCGGCGACGCTGCCGCCCCGCCAGGGAGGTTATTTTGAGCTGCCGGCCGGGCACAGCTCCACCGTTTGGCGTCCCGATGGGACACAAGTGCGCGCCAGCAGAATCTGGGTCAGAAACAATGGTGGCGGTACTTTTCATGGATATCCACTGGAATAGGAGAATGGCAGAGTGTTCGATCTTGAGGCGCGGTCGCCAGGATGCTCTGGCTCCCGTGATGAATCCGATTCAACGCTGAGCGATGCTGTACAGACGATATTTTCAGCGGATGACTATGCAGTTATGGCATGGGGCGCTCAGGAGTTCCGGCTCGGGTACAAATATGATATCGGCATGATGATCGACGATATCATAGAGATGATTCTCGCGATACGCAAAGGCGATGCCGGCTCGTTTGAGGTGGACTGGCCCTCCTCGGGTTTCCCTTACCTTTGGTCGATCAAATGGAATGCTGCCGATGTTGAAATAGTTGCGCGAGCCCGGGACGAGCCTGGGGCGGTAGGTCGCGTTGGGCGCGAATCGGTTCGGATCGATAGGGCCGATTTTGTGCGCGCTTGGCAGACATTG
>DASRIN010000077.1:0-6613 GCA_035649975.1 Gemmatimonadales bacterium | reverse complement strand
CGGTCGCTCCAGGCGGTAGATATTCTGCTGCTGGTCTATCTGGCGGTTGTCTCAGTCGTCGCAGTGCTCCGGCTGGGAAATCAACCCGCTACCCGGTGGCTGCTCCTTGCGCACGGGGGGTTTCTGCTGCTCCTCGGGCTGCTGAGCCAGCCGGGACTGAGTCGAGCGGGAAAGACTATCCGTACCATTTACCCGCTGTTCCTGCTGCTCGCGCTGTACCGAGAGCTGGACCTGCTCAACTCGGCGACCTTGCCGGTCTACGATCATGTGGTGCAGGGGTGGGAGAACCTGGTGTTCGGCCGTCAGATCAGCCGGGAATGGTGGCAGGCCGCTCCCAGCCGCTTCTGGTCCACCCTGCTGCACACTGCGTATCTCTCGTACTATTTCATCGTTGCAGTTCCGGGGCTGTACCTGGCCTGGCGGGGAAATCTCGTCGCGCTGCGGCGCTATGTGCTGGTGGTGATGACAACCTTCGTCCTCTGCTATCTGATCTTCATCTTCTTTCCGGTGGCGGGACCCTACTATTTCTTCCCCCGCCCCGCACCCTGGTTCACCGACAACGGCCCTGCCCGGCTGGTGTACCGGGTCCTGGCGAGCGGGAGCTCCTTTGGGGCCGCGTTCCCCTCTTCCCACGTAGCCGCAGCGCTGGCGGCAACGCTGGCTGCCAGCCGGATCTCACCTCGGGCTGGCCTCATCTTGTTCATTCCCACGCTTCTGCTGACGGTAGGGGTGGTCTACTGCCAGATGCACTACGGGGTGGATGCGTTGGCGGGGCTGCTGGTGGGCGCTGCCGTGGCGTGGGCGTTTACCAGAATACCGGTGAGGGAGAACGAAAAAGCGTAAGCGGTGAGCGGGTGGTCTGACTCCCGCTCACCGCTCACGCCTTGGCTGTTCCCGCTCACGGACTACTGAACGGTAAGCTTGGCCCTCATCCCCAACGCCAGGTGGGGAAGACAGTAGAACTTGTACTCGCCCTTGGGCGCCCCGGCAAAGCTGACCTCGTAGGAGGCGTTGGGCTCGGTGAGCAGTGGGCCCTCCAGGGGAGCCATCTGGTTCGGCATGTTCTTCTTGAGGACATCGGCCGCGCCCGATGGGATGCTGTCGGACCAGAAGGACACGTTGTGCGGACCACCGCTCTTGTTGTGGAACCGCACTACGTCGCCCGCCTTGATGGTGAGAGTCTCCGGATCGTACTTGTACTTGGATCCCTCGAGCACCATGTTGACGTCGTGGGTCTTGCCCGTCCCGGGTGCCGGGGCGGCCGCGGGAGCATTCGCCGCGGGCGCGTTCGCCGCCGCGGTATCAGGGGTCCCCGCCTGCTGGTCTCCGGTCTTGTTTTCGCCGCCGCAGGCTGCCAAGACCACCGCCAGCCCCGCCACCATCGAAGTCATCCGCATTGTCGCTGCTCCGTCTCCATAACGGTAAGGGTGTCTCGCTTGTGAACCCTTTCACTATAAGCGTGGGACCCTTAAATGGTAGTGGTGCCGCCATCGCCGTGTACCCGGAGAAGCGGCGAGATTAACTTACCCACACTGCTCTGACCTTCTCCCTCCGGTCACCATGCACTCTGGACTTCCAACTGCTCCTCTTACCCCGCCGAAGGCCCCACCCTGCCGGGGGCTGGGATCTCAGTGCCAGGCGGTTCCGGTAACGCTGCGGATCGGCGCGCTGGAGGAAGGCACGACGTCGCTCGATCATGAGGCCACCTGGCTGATCGGGCACACCCAGCGGATCACTTTTTACGAGATCTGGGAAGACGAGGGCGAATTGTACGTGGATGCGATGATCCACGTCCCCTGCCGTTATCTGGAGGCCAACGGCGGCACCGCCCGCTGCTCGGCTCATGGTTTCAGGGGCCGGACCCCCCGCGGCCCGGCTCGACCGCCCCAACCGCGCCAGCTCGGCCGGGACCGGTTCCTCATCGTGGAGGGACGCAGGACCGCGATCCGGGCCCTGCCGTCCCCTTCCCCTTCCCGGAGCCTGCCGGTGCTGAGCAGTGGCAATCCCTGCGCGCTGGCCGCCTGCCGTACCGCGGACAATCTGCGCGGCGCGGCCTGTTGCCGGGACCTGCAGATCGAGATCATGTGCACCAAACGGCAGCGAAAGCTGGAAGCACTGGTGCGATCCCGACGTTCGCCGTATCTCTGCAAAGTGGAGCGCGGTGGCGACTTCTCGATCGAGGCCGAGGTGATCTCCGCCTGCGCCTATCTGGACGATGACGGGATCGGCTGCACCCTGCACAACCGGCGGCGGTCCGACGGCCGTCCAGCCAAGCCCGACCTCTGCAGTGAGTGGCCGGAGCGAAAGCGGAATCTCCATCCTGGCTGCGTGTTTGCCGGCCGGGGGATGCGTGCCACGTGACGGTATTTGTGCAAGTTACGCCTGGTCGGCCGTCCTCAGATTGGCCGTCCTCAAGAACGACCCGGCCGAATGATGCCGGAGTCCCCGGAGCGCCTGTCCATGGATGAGCTCGAGCTGCTCTACCAGTCGACCTACACCGCGGTGGTGCGATTCCTCTACCGCAAGGTGTGGGACGCGGAGCGGGCCGAGGATCTGGCCCAGGAAGTGTTCGTGCGGGCCCTGGCGCACCGCCCGGACAAGCCTCGAGCCTGGGTCTTTGCGGTAGCGGCCAACCTGGCGCGGGACGAGGCTCGTGCGGCGGTGCGGCGGAAGCGCCACCTGACGCTGCTCAAGGGAGATCCGGTAGCGCACCCCACCATCCAGCCGGCTGCCGATACACTGGTCGAGCACGATGAGCGGGTGGCGGCGGTCCACGAGGCGCTGAGCGTGCTGACGCCCCGGGATCGGGAAATTCTGCTCCTGTGGGACGCCGGTCTCAGTTACCCCGAGATAGCGGCCCAGACTGGCCTGGCCCTGGGGGCGGTGGGGACGACGCTGGCGCGCGCCAGACGAAGACTGGTGGAGGCTCACGACCGGCAGCATGCCGACAAAGGAAATCATGCGGCACATTCCTGAAGAGGAGCTCCACGCCTACCTGGACCAGGGGCTCAGCCGATCTCAGTGCGTTGAGATCGAGAGCCATCTGGCGTCCTGCCCCTCCTGTCAGGCGGCCCGGGATGGGATCGCAGCCCTCCGGGACCGGACCACCGCACTGTTGGCCAAGCTCGCTCCTCCGCGGAACTTCCCCCCACCCTTCGATTCCCTTCGCCGCCGCGCGGCTCTGGAGGCAACCGCCCGCCGGCGGCGGGTCCACGCGGCAGCCTGGGCCGCCAGCCTAGTCGCGGCGCTGGGAGTGGGATGGACGGCAAGCTCTCTGGTGATCCAGCGGCCAATCCCGCCGGGTCAGCCCGCGCAACCGGCGGCGGCGGTACCGCAGGCGACTCCTCGGGTGGACCCGGCCGTGGTCCGGCCTCGGCCTTCCACCGCGGTGCCCGCCCGTGTTATCCGCCAGTCGCGCCGGCGGCCGGCAGCTGTGGCCCGTGACACAACCGGTTCTGCCGATTCGCTTCGCCCGGTCGACACGCTTCCGCTCATCGCGCTGCCGACCCTGGAGCTCTCCTCCATCGACATTCCTCGCGCCGACTTCGATATGGAGCTGGGTGGCATGTGGCGCACCCTGTCGTGGGACGGAGCCCAGGCGGAGGCCGGCGACAAGCTGCCCCATATCGATGGTCTGCCTGTGGTCCAGGTACAGCTGCAGACCGTTGAAGAAGGCAAGAAGCCGCTCATGGTGGTAGCTCAGCAGCTCGCGTCGGGAGAGGTGATCCGCACCATCGAGGGGCCGATGAATGACGTCTCCCACCTGCTGGCCGGCCGCACCATGACGGACCCGGATCCCTCGGCCCGGGTTGACTCCAGCTATGCCGGGGCCGAGCCCATCAACCTAGATCGGACCATGGCCATGCAGCGGGGAGATCGCATGCTGGTGATCACCGGCGCGCTGCCGCAGGACAGCCTTCGAGCCATGATCCGGCGACTCAATGCGGAGATGCGTAGTAAATAGTCGCCAGTCACCAGTCGCCAGTCGTCAGCTGTTTTCACTTGGGTGTTATCGAATTTGTACGAAAAGCCTCCGATCCTAGGAGGCTTTTTGAATTTGTGTCCCAGATCGACTCTGGTAACTGGCGACTGGTGACTGGCGACTACCTCGGCCTGCTCCTTCTCTCCAACAGCTCATCCGCCACGTAATCGCCTGGTCCCTCCTCGTGGTCGAACTCGGCCGCGACGGTGGCATGGCCGCGTTCCCGATCCAGAGTGATCTCCGCCAGGCGAGGAGAGATCATGGGGAAGGTTCGGCCAAACAGGGCGTAGGTGAGCAGAAAGAGCCCGGCGAACAACAGCGTCGGCCCCGCCTCGTGGCGTTCGAAAAGGGGGCCGGGCAAGGGGGAGACCGAAGGCATCACCAGCAGATATCGCTCCAGCCAGAGCGCCACCAGACTGAGCGTGGCGAAGAAGCCGAGCGTGATCTTGGATTTTTTGGGCCGCACGCCCAACAGTCCAAAGAACGGGATGATGAACATCCCCCACAGCACTGCGACGCCGATCGGGAGCCAGTGGCCCCAGAGCCGCGCGAAAACGAACCCGGTTTCTTCCGGGAGATTGCCGTACCAGATGACCAGGAACTGGGCCCACATCAGGTAGGTCCAGAACACGGTGAAGCCAAAGCAGAGCTTTCCGAGATCGTGACGCTGCTTGGGCGAGACCAGATCCTTCACCCCCAGGTGGGCCGACCCGTAGATCATGAGCAGGGCCAGGAGCATGTGGGCGCTCAGAAAGGCCCCCATGAAGATCCAGCCGCCCAGCAGGTTGGAGAACCAGTGGGGCTGGAGGGCCATAATGGCGTCAAACGCCACGAGAGTGAACACGTAGACATACAGGACTGCGTAGATGGGAGCCAGACGGTGAATGCGGTCCTCCTGCGCAGCCACCGTTGCGGAGCTCTGGTCGTACCCGCGGCTCCAACGCTCGTAGCGCAGTCGCCGCTCTTCGGACGCAGCCCGTGTCACGGCATACATATCCGGCTTGAGATCGGCCCAGACCAGCATCCAGCCGGCGATGGTCAGGGCCAGAAGACCGACTGCTAGACGGGCGAACATGAAGCCGTGCGACAACCACACCGCCTTACCGTGCTGCAACTCCGGCAAAGCGTGTTGCATCGGCCCGTAGATCGACTCGTAGCCGGCAGTAAAGATCAGCAGCAGCCCCACCAAAGAGACCGGCAGAAACGCCACCAGCGCCTCGGCAAATCGGATGATCATGCCCGACCACTTGGCATTGCTGATCTTCTGCACCGCAACGAAGGCCACTCCGCCGGCAGACAGCCCGCTGAAGTAGATCCAGTTCACGTGAAAGAGCTGCCAGGCCCGGTCGGCGATGGCCGGTCCGGCCAGGAGCGACTGCACGAAGAGGATGAGTCCCAGCGCAGCCAGCCCCCCGCCCACGCCGAGGAAGAGGCCGTATCGGCCCGCGAGCGCTTGCTGGGCCAGCCGCTCCCGCAGAGTCGGGGTCATCGTCCCACCTGAGAGGTCGAGCCGGTGGCGCTGGGACCCGGCGGAATCGGTGTGGCCGCGGCAGCTGGACCTGGAGGAGCGGGAGATTGGCGCTGCAGCTTCCGCACGTGATTGACGATGGCCCAGCGCTCGATCGGCGCGTACACCTTGTCGCCATAGCGCGGCATTACTCCACGACCGTAGCGAATGATGCTGTAGATGTAGCCGTCGGTATACGCCCTCGCTCTGGCCGTCAGCAAGGAGGGAGCGCCGATCTGCCGGGAGACGGTCCCGTCGGCATTGCCCGTAGGCCCATGGCAGACGCTGCAGAAGTTCTGGTACAGAGTGTCACCGGCGGCATCGACTTCCCGGGGGATCTCGGGCACCGCCGGGCCGGGCCGGCTACCCGGGACTCGGGCCGAGATTGGATTCCGCAGGGCATTGGCCGTCGCGGGGTTGCCCGCGATCCACTCGGCGGACCAGTCGGGCTCGCTCCCGGTGACCGGCACCGTACCGGCAGGCGTGGTGCGGGGGACACTCTGGGTTTGGTACGGGTGGATGTACCGGGCGTGGATCATCTGGTCGAACCAGGGGATAATCCGCCAGAGGTCGTCCGGCGATGGAATCCGGTAGTAGTAGGTGTCGCAGGCGCCGCAGAGTAACAGGAGCATCGCGAGTGTTACTCTGCGGCGGGATTTACGCGGCCTCACGCCGCACCTCCACGGCTCCGGCCGAGCGGAGCAGGTTTTCCACCGGGCCGACCTGATCGGCTGGAGCCGGCACAAAGATGCCGATCTGATCGTCGCTGAAGCGGGGATCGTAGGCTACGCCCCGTCTTCCCATCAGGATCGAGAAGAGAGCCACGGCTGCAACCGTGCTCAGAGCCCCGAGCAGAATGGTGAGCTCGAAGCCGATCACCACATACGGCGGAAGCGAGGCGATCGGCTTTCCACCCACGAGCACCGGCCAGTCGTAGGACATCCAGATGGTCATGCCGAAGCCTGCGGCGCACCCGGTCAGACCGCCGATGAGGGTGAACAACCTCACCGGGCTGACCCGGTGCGCCAGTGCCTCCTCCAGCTCGTGGTTCGGGGCCGGGCTGTAGACCACCAGTTTGCGAAGACCCATGGCCCGGAGCGCCCGAATGGCATCGACGGCGGCGT
>DASRIN010000076.1:0-8685 GCA_035649975.1 Gemmatimonadales bacterium | reverse complement strand
TTGAGCCCACCCTGCTGCACCGTGGTGGGAGTGGAGCTGCCCTGGGCCGGAACATTATAGGTTTGGACCACACTGCCATTGCGGAACAGCCGGACCCGGACCGCCGGCCTGGCGCTATTGGCCCGATCGGCGGTTACGAAGACCCGCACCAAACCGTCGCGTCCCTGGACCAGCGGCACATCTCCGTCTAGGCGCTGGGTGCTCTGGGTGAGGTACATCCGCTCTACGCGGAGATTCACCGGGGGAGTAGCCGCCACGCAGCTGACCTCGAAGGAAACCGTCGCGGTTGCGCCGGCGCTCACCGAGACGCTGCGAGGGTTGTCACCGCTGACGCTGCAGTTTCCCGCGAGGCCACTCAGCTGCACCGAGTGCGCTCCCACCGCGAGGTCCGGGAACGTGTGGTTCCCGTTGATGCTCAGGCTCACGGCAGCTCCGCCATCCAGTGCCAGTGAGTAGCCATCCGGATCGGGCGAGCCGCCCGAGGTGGCCACCGTGACCCGCACCGAACCAGTCTCGGGCGCCGCAGCGGTGCAGGCGATGGTGAAAGCCACTCGCGCGGTCTCACCGGCATTCACGGTCGCGTTGCGAGGATTGGAGCCAGAGACCGTGCAGTTGGAGGCGATGCCTCCGAGCTCCACCCGGTGCACGCCGCTGGCCACGTCGGTCAGGGTTAGCGTGGAGCTGAGCGCGATCGGCTGGCCGGTGCCCCCGTCAACCGCCGCCGTGTATCCGTCGGGATCCTGGTTCTCGCCGCTGGTGGTGGTGGTGATCTCGAGAGCGCCCAAGGTAGGACCGGGCGCGCTGCAGGAAATGGCGAAACTAACTTGCGCAGTCTCACCGGCATTTACCGTCGCGTTGCGCGGATTGGCTCCGGAGACAGTGCAGTTAGGGGCGACGCCGTTGAGCTGCACCCGCCGCACGCCGCTACTGATGTTGGTCAAGGTCAACGTGGAGCTGAGCCCGATTGGCTGGCTGGCGCCGCCGTCAACTGTCAACGTGTACCCGTCGGGATCCTGGTTCTCGCCGGTAGTGGAGGTGGAGATCTGGAGGCTGCCCATCGTGGGGCCGGGTACGACGCAGGAGATGCTGAAGGGAACCGGGGTCGTCTGCGAGGGCGAGACGCTGATCGTCCGCGGGTTGTCACCGGCCACCTGACAATTCCCGGCCAGGCCGGTGAGCCCGACGCTGTGGGAGCCGGGCTCCAGGTTGCCGATCCCCATCGTAGCGCTGCCGGCGATGGCGCCCCGGTCAGCGCCATCCACGATGATGGTATATCCGTCGGCGTCCGAGCCGTTGCCGCTGGTCGAGGTGGAGACTTCAATCGAGCCCACCGTGGCGGCGCAGGTCACCTGGAAGGCGGTTGTGGCGGTCGAGCCGGAGCGGACCGAGATGGTCCGGGGGTTCGCGCCCTGGGCCGAGCAGTTCTCCGCCAGTCCGGCGAGCTCGAGGGTATGGTCGCCGTCGGGGAGCCGCTCAACAATCAGGGTGGCGGAGACTCCGACCGGCTGCGATTCCGTGGCATCGATGACGAGGCTGTAGCCATCGGGATCGAGTTCCACCCCCTGGGTCGAGGTGGTGACGCTGAGTGCGGGAAGGACCACATCGGTGCCCCCTCCATCGCCACCACAGCCGAGCCAGGTAAGCGGGACCGCCCACAGGAGGAGCGTGCGGAGGCGGGACCGGTGGGGTGAGACTGACGACATCGCTACCCTCCAGGGGCGACGCGGCGGAGCGGGGGTGGCCGCCGCGGACCACAGTCCGCTCAGGATTCAAGCCACTCCTCTGAGGCTCCAGGGGCCGGGTTGCGAGCGGCACGAGGGGTGCTCACAGGTGTTGGCCTGCGACAAACTGTCGAAGAGCGGCAACAGTCTGAACGAGGGGGACGCCAGATCTGATGCGACGGGAATGCGAGAAGCCCTAGTATAACCGCCGGTCAGACGAGCGGAAGATGGTCCAGGTCCGGTTAGTTTTAGGCATGCGCCTGCTCGATCGATTCGTCACCCACCTGGAGAGTCTCCAGCTTCCAGGCACCAAAGCCCTGGTGGCAGTGTCCGGCGGACCGGACTCGGTTGCGCTGCTCGATCTTCTGGTTGCCAGTCGAGCCGGCCACGATCTCGAGCTCGTGGTCGCCCACCTGGACCACGGCATCCATCCAGAGAGCGCCAGGGTCGCGGCGCAGGTCCGCTCGCTGGCGCGTTCCTTTGGCCTCCCGTTCGAGCTCGGTAGCGCGGCGCTGGGCGCATCAGCCAGCGAGACTTTGGCCAGGACCCACAGGTATGCCTGGCTGGAGGCCGCCCGCGCCCGGATCGGCGCCGATTACATCGTCACCGCCCATCACCGTGACGATCAGATCGAGACCGTACTCATGCGGGCCCTGAAGGGATCGGGGCCAGCGGGACTGGCCGGGATGGCAGAAGTGGCAGGGCGCATCGTGCGGCCGCTGCTGCCGTTCAGCCGCGCCGAGCTGGCGCGCCACGTGACCCAGGCTGGCCTGGAGGTCTGGATGGATCCGGCCAACCATGATCCCCGCCATCTTCGCTCCTGGATCCGGACCGAGCTTCTGCCGCTACTGGGCGAGCGCCTACCTGGTGTGGAACCCAACGTCGAGCGGCTGGCCCGGCAGGCGGCACAGGACCGGGCAGCCTGGGATGCCGCCCTGGACGCGATTCCAGGGCTCGGTCTGCATGCCGACGAAGGCGGAATTTCCGTTGCTGCCTCCTGCCTCGCGGGCTATGATTCAGCCCTGAAACAATCCCTTGTTCTTGCCCTTGCCCGCCGGGTCGGTTGCCGCCTCGGCCCCACCCGAGTCGTCCGAGTGCTCCGACTGCTGGACCGCGGGATCAGTGGGACTCGCGTGCCGCTCGGCGTGCAGTGGAATGCCGAGTTGGCGTTCGGCCGACTGCGACTCTACGCCGCGGCCGCCCAACCGCTCCCCGAGCCTCTGGTGATGGCTGGCTTGAGCGGCAGCGGAAGCTGGGGTCGCTGGCGGTTTCGCTGGCAATCGGGCGCCGCTCCCGAGCAGCAGGACCGGACCGGCCTGAGCGCCTGGTTCAGCGGGGCTCTCCTTACGGTGCGGGCTTGGTCCCCCGGGGAGCGGATGAAGCCGCTTGGGGGATCAGGTCGCAGGCTGTTGGTCCGATGCTTTCAGGAGGAAAAGGTTCCCCGGAGCCGACGGGGTGACTGGCCGGTCCTGGCGCATCGGGACACTATCGCGTGGATCCCGGGGGTCTGTCGGTCCGATACCCAGATTCCAACGCCGGGAACGGAGGCGCTTCGGGTCGATGCTGAGTACGCCTGACGTCCTTCGCCGCACCGGCGGGCGCCCGGTGAAATCCATCGTATTCGACGAGCAGGCCATCGCCGCACGAGTTCAGTCCCTGGCTCGCGAGATCACCAGCGCCTACCCCGACGGGGACCTCCTGGTGCTGGGGCTGCTCAAGGGCAGCTTCATCTTCCTGAGCGATCTGGTCCGGAAGATCGAGCGCCCGATCCAGGTGGATTTCCTGGTGGCCAGCTCCTACGGCGACCGCAAGGTCTCCAGCGGAACGGTCCGGCTCCTGTATGACCCGGAGACCCAGCTGGAGGGCAAACATATCCTCCTGGTTGAGGATATTATTGATACAGGGAAAACCCTCCAGCGGCTGATGGGACTGCTGGGGAAACGGCAGCCGCGAAGCCTGGCAATCTGTGCGCTGCTCGACAAACAACTGGCGGTGGAGCCGCGTCCGGAGCTTCGCTTTGTTGGGTTCCGGGCTCCGCCGGCATTTCTGGTCGGTTACGGCCTGGACCACGCCGAGAACTTTCGTCATCTCCCGTTCATCGCGGACTCGGAATAAATGGCAGATCGACTTCCCAATCGGCCCCCTCGCACCAACTGGGGGAACCTGAGCAAGAACCTGGCTCTCTGGCTGCTAGTTGGCCTGCTGGCCCTCGCGCTCTTTCAGATGATGAGCCGCCAGCGGAACCCCACCCAGGAATTCTCCTACACCGAATTCAGCAAGCAGCTGGACCAGGGCAACGTGGCCCGGGTCGAGGTATTCGATGGCAAACGGCTGGAGGGTGACTTTCGCACTCCGGTGACCCAGGATGGACGCAGCGCCAAGAGCTTCCAGGTGCTGCTGCCGGTGGCTAACAGCGAAGCGTTCATCAAGCGGCTGGAGGACGCCAACGTCCCGATCCTGGCCAAGGAGCCCAAGGGCGGCATCACCGCCATCATCATCGCAGCGCTTCCCTGGATCGTCATTCTGGGCCTCTGGTTCTTCCTCCTGCGTCAGCTCCAAGCCGGGGGCAGTCGAGCCTTCGCCTTCGGAAAGTCCAAGGCCAAACTGCTGGCGGGTGACACTCCCAAGGTGACCTTTGCCGACGTGGCCGGGGCGGACGAGGCCAAGGTGGAGCTTCAGGAGATCATCGAGTTCCTCAAGGATCCGCAGAAGTTCACCCGGCTGGGCGGACGGCTCCCCAAGGGCGCTCTTCTGGTCGGGCCGCCCGGCACCGGCAAGACCCTGTTGGCGAAAGCCGTTGCGGGCGAGGCGGGCCGTCCTTTCTTCTCGATGTCCGGATCGGACTTCGTGGAGATGTTCGTCGGGGTGGGTGCCAGCCGGGTGCGAGATCTGTTCGAGCAGGGAAAGTCTCACGCGCCCTGCATCATCTTTATTGACGAGATCGATGCCGTCGGTCGTCACCGCGGCGCGGGTCTGGGCGGCGGCCACGACGAGCGCGAGCAGACGCTGAATCAGCTGCTGGTGGAGATGGACGGCTTCGAATCCAACGACGGCGTCATCCTGATCGCGGCCACCAACCGGCCCGATGTGCTCGATCCAGCGCTGCTCCGGCCGGGACGGTTCGACCGGCAGATCGTGGTGGATGCGCCGGACGTGCGCGGGCGGGAAGGGATCCTCCGGGTCCACACCCGGAAGATTCCACTCGCCTCGGATGTGCGGCTCGACGTGGTCGCCAAGGGGACCCCGGGAATGGCCGGTGCCGATCTGGCCAACCTGGTCAACGAGGCGGCCGTTCTCGCCGCCAGGCGGAACAAGACCCTGGTGGACATGTCGGACTTCGAGGATGCCAAGGACAAGGTCATGCTCGGAGTGGAGCGCCGGAGTCTGGTGCTCACCGAGGCCGAGCGCACCCTCACGGCATATCACGAAGCCGGGCACGCTATCGTGGCCATTAAGATTCCGGGCAGCGACCCGATTCATAAGGTCACTATCGTTCCCCGGGGCCGCGCACTCGGCATCACCGCTTCTCTCCCCGAGGTGGATCGGCACAACTACACCAAGGACTGGCTGATCGGCAGCCTGGCCATGTTCTTCGGTGGCCGGGTGGCGGAGGAGCTGGTGTTTGGGGCGGACAAGATCACGACTGGGGCAGGGAATGACATCGAGCGAGCCACCGGACTGGCCCGCCGCATGGTGACCCAGTTCGGGATGAGCGAGCTGATCGGACCACTCGCGGTAGGCGACAAGGAGCAGGAGATCTTCCTGGGCCGAGAGTTCGCCCAGCGGCGGGAAATCTCGGAGCGCACGGCACAGATGGTGGACGACGAGGTCAAGCGGCTCATCGACGAGGCTTACGCCCGGGCGACCACGATCCTGAGTGAGAACCGGGAGCTGCTCGACCGGATCGCCCAGGCGTTGCTCGACCGGGAGACCATCGACCGCGAGGACCTCGATCGCCTGGTCAAGAACCAGCCGCTGCCGCCGCGCACTCTCCCGCCGGCCGAGCCGGCAGCCGCTCCTGCCAATCAAACAGCCAAGCCGGGGGCGACTCCGGCTCGCGCGCCGATCCTGGGAGCGCCTCCGGCCGAACCTGCCGGCGCGTGAATGTTGCACCGCTGGCTGTGCACTCGTCCCGGGCGGTCCGCGACGCGCTCCGCTCGCACGGATGGGATGAGGGACAGGCGGAAACCGCGGGACTCGGCATAGCAACAACGGCATTTCATGTCACCGGATTGGACCAGGGAGCCATCGAGGCCCTGGTCCCTTTTGCTGGTAGCCTTGGGCTCGAAGTGCTGACCGGTGATTCCTGGGTTATCCTGGCCGGTAGCCGCTCCCGCTTGAGCGCTTTGGCGCGACCGTGGAGCGTACCCGGCGCGCTGGCTGAGCTGGCCACCGAGCTGGGTCTGGCCCTGCCCGGGGACTCTCCGACCCAATGGCAGACCGCGCGGGGCACGATCGCTCTCGACCGTCCCGTCCTCATCGGCATTCTCAATGTCACTCCCGACAGCTTCAGCGACGGCGGACGCTTCGCCGCGGTCGACACTGCGCTGGAGCAGGCCGACCGCCTCCTGAAGGAAGGTGCCGCCATCCTGGATGTGGGGGGCGAGTCGACCCGTCCTGGCCGCACCAGCGAAGTGGCCGTCGAGGAAGAGCTGCGCCGGGTGATCCCGGTGATCGAAGCGCTGGTGCGGCGGCATCCGGACCTGATTCTCTCGATCGATACGGTGAAGGCACCGGTGGCCCGGGCTGCGCTCGATGCGGGGGCGGCGGTCGTGAACGACGTCTCGGCGTTGCGGCTGGATCCGGATCTCGCCGTGGTTGTGGCCGATGCCCGAGCGGGGGTGATCCTGATGCACTCCCGCGGGTCGATGCTCGAGATCGCTTCCTACACTCATGCCGACTACGCCGGTGATGTCGTTGGCGAGGTAGTGCGAGAGCTGCGTGAGGGATTGGCGCGGGCGGCGCGGGCCGGTGTGGTACCGGATGCGGTCGTGGTGGATCCCGGATTCGGCTTCTCCAAGACAGTGGAGCAAAATCTGCTGCTGCTGGACCAGCTTGCCGCGGTTCAGGCGCTGGGCCGCCCAGTGCTGGTAGGTCTGTCGCGCAAGCGCTTTCTCGGAGCGGTAACCGGGCTTCCGATCGAGGATCGAGACCGGGCCACCGCCACCGCCTGTGCCCTGGCCTACAGCCGGGGAGCTCGGCTGTTCCGGGTGCATGACGTCGCTGCGGCTCGCGAGGCGCTGACCCTGGCTCAGGCGGTGGAGGGAGAATCCTGATGCTTCGGTGGCTCCGCCACCCAGCAGCGAGTGACTACGTAGCCGCGGCTGCGGTAGCGGGCATCGTGCTCCTGGGCTACGTCCTCACCCTCGCGCCGACCGTCACCTTCTGGGATGCTGGCGAGTTCATCGCTGCCGCTAAGACCCTCGGCATTCCCCATCCGCCGGGCACGCCACTCTTTGTGATGATCGCCCACGTGTGGGCCATGCTGGTTCCGATCGGGGAGTACGCGTTTCGTACTAACCTGCTGAGCGCGGTCCTCAGTGCCTTGGCGGCCGGGTTCTTCTTCCTGGTGGCGCAGGAATCCATCCGCGGGCTCACCGCAGGGCTGGCGGAGGAGACTGCCCGCTGGCTCCGGATCGGGGGTGGTGCTGCGGCGGCAGTGCTCGGGGCCTTCACCTTCACCAACTGGCAGAACTCGAACGAGACCGAGGTCTACGCCGTCGCGACCTTCACCATTGCCGCGATGAGCTGGCTGGTGCTTGTCTGGCGCCGGGAGCGGGGCACTCCGCGAGCGCCCCGGCTGCTCCTCCTGATCGTCTACCTGGCCGGCATTTCGATCGGCAACCATCTGCTCGCGCTGCTGGCGGGTCCCGCAATCATCATGTTCCTTGTCACCACGCTCCGCACCCAACCCGCGCCTGACCCGGCGCAGCGTCGAACCGAGTGGGGGCAAGTCGCGGTGCTCGCGGGGGTCTGGGCCCTCCTGATCGGGACCGGACTGGGAAGCACCGGGCTGGTGATGGTGGGTGGGCTCTGCTTTCTCGCGGCCGCAGCATATGCAGCGGTCGGTGGAGCGGGGATATTCGCGGCGCTCGCATTGGGCATCGCCGCCATCGGCATTACACCCTATCTCTACCTCTACATACGTTCGGCCCAGAATCCTCCCATCAACGAAGCCGCTCCGGCCACCTTCGACGCGCTGCTCGCCGTGATCCGGCGGGCGCAGTATCCGCCTCGGACGCCGCTCGATGATCCCACTGTGGCGCACGGCCCGGACAACCCCGGCCGAAGTCTGGCACTGCTGGGAATTCAGGTTGCCGACTACATCGTCTACTTCACCTGGCAGTGGGCCAAGTCACTCGCGGCATGGGGACAGCTCCTGGTATCGCTGATCTACGTCGGCCTCGGCGTTCGGGGTCTGGTGGCGCAGCGGCGCGCCGACCGAGCGGCCTGGTGGCTGCTGGCGGGACTGTTCCTGGTCACCGGACCGGGCCTGGTCATCTATATGAACTTCCGCCCGGGGTTCGGCCGCTGGTTCGACTCGTATCCCATGGCATCGGCTCACGAGGTGCGGGAGCGGGACTACTTCTTTGTGGTGAGCTTCATCGTGTGGGGTCTCTGGGCCGGAATGGGGCTCGTCGTGCTGGCCCGGTCGCTGATGAGGCGGGCTCCGACGCTCCTCCGGCTGGCCCCGGCTGCTCTGCTGCTGGCGCTGCTGCCGGTAGTGCTCAACTGGAGTGCTGCCTCGAGGCGCCACGGCCCCGATGCCACCCTGGCTGCCGACTTCGCCTACGATCTCCTGAACACCGTGCCGCCCTATGGGGTGCTCTTCACCTATGGCGACAACGACACCTTTCCGCTCTGGTGGGGACAGGAGGTTGCAGGCATCCGGCAGGATGTGACGATCATCTGCTTGGCCCTGGCCAATACCGACTGGTACATGCGACAACTGCGGGACAACCCA
>DASRIN010000075.1:0-7128 GCA_035649975.1 Gemmatimonadales bacterium | reverse complement strand
AGCTGAAACCGGTATTCGACCGGAAGTACGGCACGGTGACGGCGGGCAACTCGTCGCCTCTTACCGATGGTGCCGCCGCCGTGCTGCTGATGGCAGAGGAGAAGGCCAAGGCGCTGGGACACGAGCCGCTGGCCTATATCCGGAGCTATGCCGTGAGCGCGGTGGATCCCGGGTGGCAGCTGCTGATGGGGCCGGTCTATGCCGTGCCCAAGGCGCTGGAGCGGGCGAAGATCGGCTGGCAGGATCTGGGGCTGGTCGAGATCCACGAGGCGTTTGCGGCCCAGGTGCTCTCCAACGTGCAGGCGTGGGGGTCGCAGGCGTGGGCCGATCGCCTGGGGCTTCCCGGTCCAGTCGGCCAGGTGGATTGGGAACGGACCAACGTGGCCGGTGGCTCGATCGCCATAGGCCATCCGTTTGGGGCGACCGGTGCGCGGCTGGTCACCACGCTGGCGAACGAGATGCGCCGGCAGGACGTCCAGTTCGGACTCATCTCCATCTGCGCCCAGGGCGGGATGGGGTATGCGATGGTGTTGGAAAGGAAATGACTAGTGACTAACGACTAGTGACTAGCGACTAGCATGGGCGCGTTCACCATTACCCGCGAAGGCGAGGTCGCGGTCATCACCTTCGACCTTCCGGGCGAGCCGGTCAACAAGCTCACCTCGGCGGTGCGAGTCGAGCTGGAGGCTATGCTCATCGCCCTCCGCGATGATCCCGCTGTCCGGGCGGTGGTGCTCATCTCGGGCAAGGCCGACAACTTCATCGCGGGCGCCGATATCGAGGAGTTCACCGCGCTGACCAGCCAGGACGCCGCCGAGCGGCTGAGCTTCCAGGGCCAGGAGACGGTCAGCCGAGTCGAAACCTTCCACAAGCCGATCGTGGCCGCCATTCACGGTGCCTGCCTCGGCGGTGGTCTCGAGTTGGCGCTCGCCTGTCATTACCGAATTGCCACCGATCATCCCAAGACCCAATTGGGGCTGCCCGAGGTCCAGCTGGGTCTCATCCCGGGTGCCGGTGGGTGCCAGCGACTTCCTCGCCTGATCGGCGCCCGTGCCGCGCTGGATATGATCCTGACCGGAAAGACCGAGCGGGCCGCCAAGGCGTTACGCCTGGGCCTGGTCGACGAGGTGGTGCCGCGCAGCATTCTCTGCGAAGTGGCGGTTGCCGCGGCGGACCGGCTGTCGCGGAACGGACTGCCCCAGCGACCGGGCAAGGGTGGGCTGGCCGGAGCGCTGCTGGACCGCACCTCGGCGGGGCGCCAACTGGTCTATCGCGGCGCCCGGAAGCAGGTGCTCAAGCGGACCGGCGGCCACTATCCCGCGCCGCTCGCGGCTCTCGAGGCAGTGCGGGTTGGGTTGGAGCAGGGCGTCACCGCCGGCCTGGCGGAGGAGCACCGCGCCTTCGGCGAGCTGGCCGTGGGCGACGTGTCCCGCAAGCTGGTGCAGATCTTCTTCGCCACAACCGCGCTCAAGAAGGACGACGGGGTTCCCCCTGGCACTGCCACTCCACGCCAGATCCGGCGGCTCGGGATCATCGGGTCCGGCTTCATGGGCGCCGGCATCGCAGGTACGGCGGTGCTCAACGTCGAGGTGGATACCCGGCTCAAGGACTCCGACCTGGTTCGGGTGGGAAAGGGCCTCAAGGCTGCCAACCGGTTGCTGGCCGAGCGGCTGGAAAAGCGCCGGCTCACCCGGCCGCAATACGAGAAGTTGAGCGCGCTGCTCTCGGGCTCGGCGGATTACAGCGGCTTCAGCCGGGCCGATCTCGTGATCGAGGCGGTGTTCGAGGACCTCGACGTCAAACGGAAGGTGCTGGCCGAAGTCGAGAATGAGGTGCGGCCCGGCGCGATCTTCGCCACCAACACCTCGACCATCCCGATCCGGCTCATTGCCGAGCACGCTCGCCGGCCGGAGCGGGTGCTGGGCATGCACTTCTTTTCTCCAGTGGAGCGGATGCCGCTGCTGGAGGTCATTCCCACCGCCGCGACCAGCCCGGACACCATCGTCACCGCGGTGCGCTTCGGCCGCCGCATGGGCAAGACGGTCATCGTGGTGGCCGACCGCCCTGGGTTCTGGGTCAACCGGATCCTCTCACCCTATTTGAACGAGGCCGGGCATCTGCTGCAGGAGGGGGTGCCCATCGACCTGATCGATCGCACCATGACGACGTTCGGTTTCCCCGTAGGGCCGGTCGCCCTGCTCGACGAGGTGGGGCTCGATGTGGCCGAGAAGGCGGGGAATGTCATGTATGAGGCCTTCGGCGAGCGGATGAAGCCGGCCGGCGCTCTGGGCCGGATGCTGGGCGCCACTCGGCTGGGGCGAAAGAATGGGCGCGGGTTCTACCGCTACAAGGAGGGCCACAAGGCCGGCGTGGACAAGAGCGTGTACCCGTTGCTGGGGGTACGGTCCACCGATGCCGACGCCCAACTCATTCAGCGCCGCCTGCTCTACGCCATGCTGAACGAAGCGGCGATGGCCTGCGCGGAGAACGTGGTGCGGATCCCCCGGGACGCGGACATTGGCGCCATCTTCGGGATCGGCTTCCCGGCGTTCCGGGGAGGGCCGCTCCGCATGATCGATGATCTCACCGCCGGACGGGTAGTGGAGACGCTGTATCAGCTGCAGGAACAGTTCGGGGAACGGTTCCGGCCGGCGGCGCCGCTGCTGGAGATGTCACGCCGGTCCAGTCGCTACTATCCGGCTTGAGGACCTCGAACAAGACGGTTGGGCGCATGACGTGGGGCCTGCTCGTGCTGGTGCTGCTGGGGTATCTGGGGCTCCTGCTCTTGCTCCGACTCAACGAATCCCGCCTCATCTATTTCCCTGGACCAGAACGCAAGCTCCTCGCTCCCCCGGCCCATCTCGGTCTCCCAATTCAGCGAGTCCAATTCGAGGCGGAGGACGGCATCCGGCTGGTGAGCTGGGTGATTCCTGCGGAGGCCGGAGCACAGGGTTTCTGGCTGTTGATCTGTCACGGCAACGCGGGAAATCTCTCCCAGTTCGGCCGCCCGGATCACTATGCTGGTCTCCGCCAGCTGGGGCTCAACCAGCTGGCGTTCGACTACCGTGGGTACGGCGAGAGCGAGGGAGCGCCCGGCGAGGAGGGTCTCTATAAGGATGCCTCGGCCGCGTATCGCTATCTCCGCGAGCAGCTGGGAGTGGAGCCCGACCGGATCGTGATCTTCGGGCACTCCCTGGGCTCGGCGGTTGCCGTCGACCTGGCCGGCCGGGTTCCCAGCGCAGGCCTGATCGTCGAGGGCGCGCTGACATCGGCCATCGACCGGGGTGCGGAGCTCTATCCTTATATACCGGTGCGCTGGATCGGGCGCAGTCGGTTTGCTTCCATCGACAAGATCTCCCGGGTGACGGTGCCGAAGCTCTTCCTGCATGCCAAGGGGGACGAGGTGATTCCGATTGCCCACGGCCGCCGGCTCTATGAAGCGGCTCCGTCGCCGAAGACGTTCGTGGAATTGAACGGCGGCCACGGTGACACCTTCGACGTCGATTCCGCGACATACTTCGGGAGTATTCGCCGATTTCTAGACGGCCTGCCTAGGTCCCGCTAGTCCGCTACGCTCCCGCGCTTCGATTGGCGAGCTAGCGGCACTCCCCTCTCAGGCTTGGCGGATCCCGCCCGGTGGCTACCAGGGCCGACCGTAATAGGTCGCAGCCATCGCCCTGGATCGGTCCGATCCTCACGGCCGCCTCCAACATGGACACCGCTCGCTCCGGCATGCCGCGCTCGAGGTAAGTGCGTGGCTCATAGAAGCCGAGCCAGACATGGATCCGCGCGAGCAGCCGAGCGGCGCTCGCCGCCTCCAGGCTGTCGCCACGCTCCAGCTTCTCCCGCAGCTCGGATATCCGGAGCTTTCGCGTCAGCATCTCGGCCGGGGGAGACTCCGGCTGGGACCGGGCCCACAGTAAGGTCTCCCGTAAGACGGCCGCCTGCTCCAGGTAGAGCTTGGTCAGCCGGCGCGACTCGGATTGATAGCGCTTGACCGCCGAGCTCTCCCGAAGCACGCGGGCCCGGGCCGAGGCCACGGCGGCCGCTGGCCAGGGACCGTAATCCCGGGAGATCCCCTCGTAGAGCCGAAGTGCCTCCGCTCCTTTGCCACGCCGCTCCAGGTCTCCCGCCCGGGCAAGCTCCGCTTCCAGGTGAGCGCCAAGCCAGGCGGAATCCACGGAGCGCAGGGCCCCGCGCATGGCGCGCAACTCCAGCCACTCGATGGCGTCGCCGCAGATCCCGGCCGGGGGCCAACTGTGGGGGCCGTCGAAGGTCACGACCCGGAAGGGCACCGATGCACCGCCGAATCGGTCCCCCATCGCGACAACTTCCTCATAGTTGAAATCGCCGGTGCCGGCGGCGCCGAAGTAGGCAAAGGCGGAATCACCAGCGAACACAGTCTCGGGTCCTCCGGGCTCGAAACCGAGAGCCCCGCCGGCCGCGATCACCCCAGCCACATGGCCCCGCAGGGCCACGGCGAACTGCAGTGCTGCCTTGGCCGTCCCCGAAAACCCGGCGAGATAAAACCGGGCCGCATCGATGGAGAGGCTCTCCTGTGCCGACCGGAGCATGGCATTGATGGCTTTCAGATTGGGCTCAGGAGGTCCATCGCTCCGGGTGTTGTAGGAGCTCATAATGATCCATCCCAGTCGTGACGCAGCATCCCGGAATAGATCGAGGGCCGGCAAGGCTCGGCCCCGGGGATCCAGAACAAACAGGATGGGCCAACGCCGCGCTCGGTGATAATCGGGCGGGAGGTAGAGGGCATAGACCTGCGAAGGGTCGCTGGCACTGGCCAGCCGCTCGGTGAGTTGTCCCTCAGACACTTGAGCAGCCAGGGCCCGAGGTATCACCGAGAGGCAAGCCGTGGCGACCCAGGATCGGAACGTTCCCATGCTACCTTTCACCGACAGCCAACGGCCAGATGCAGAGTAGGACGGCAGCGGCGCCTCTGCTCTACACACGAGTTTCGGTTGCATTGGTTCCGCGGAGAAACAGGCGAGTGACTGAGCTGCTTCAAGGTCTGCGTGCCGCCATCGCGGATCGCTACCGCATCGAGGAGGAGATCGGGCGCGGCGGCATGGCCGCGGTTTATCTGGCCGAGGACCTGAAGCACGGCCGCAAGGTCGCCATCAAGGTGCTCCTCCCGACCAGCACCCAGAGCTACGAGCCGCAACGCTTCCTTCGGGAGATCCGGATCGCAGCCCGCCTTTCCCATCCCCAGATCCTTCCGGTGCACGACTCGGGCGAGTGGGACGGACTGCTCTACTTCGTGATGCCTTACGCCGGCTGCGAGACCCTGCGCGACCGGCTCCAGCGCGAAGGCCAGCTCCCTATCGATGCTGCATTGCGGATCACCCGCGCGGTCGCCACCGCTCTGGGCTATGCCCACCGGCTCAACGTCATTCACCGAGATATCAAGCCGGAGAACATCCTGCTGCAGGAAGGCGAGCCGGTGGTAGCCGACTTTGGCGTGGCGACCGCCATCTCGGCTGCCGGCGGCGACAATGTGTATATCACCGACCGGGGGTTCGCGGTCGGCACGCCGGCCTACATGAGTCCGGAGCAGGCCAGCGCCGAGCGAGATCTGGACGGCCGCAGCGATCTCTACAGCCTGGCCTGTGTGCTGTTCGAGATGCTGGCCGGCCAGCCGCCCTTCGCCGGCTCCAGTGCTCGCGCCACCATGGCTCGCCATGCGGTCGAGCCGGCGCCATCGATCCGGTCGCTCCGGCCGACAGTTCCACTGGCGGTGGATCGGGCGCTCGAGCGCGCTCTGGCCAAGGCCCCGGAGGACCGCTATGCGACCATGGCGGAGTTCTCCGAGGCGCTGGTCGCGCCGGAGCCTCCGCCTCCACCGGAGAGCAGGACGGCCGATCGCCGCAGCATCGCCGTGCTCCCGTTCGTCAACTCCAGCGCCGATCCTGAAAACGAGTACTTCAGCGACGGCATGACCGATGAGCTGATCACCGCCTTGAGCAAGGTCGAGGGACTGCAGGTCACCTCGCGCACCTCGGCGTTTGCCCTCAAGAACCTGCGGGAGGACGTGCGCACCCTGGGCGCCCGGCTCAATGTCTCCACGGTCCTCGACGGCACAGTTCGGAAATCCGGCAACCGTCTCCGGATCACGGTGCAGCTGAGCAGCGTGGAGGACGGCCGGACCCTGTGGTCGGAGCGGTATGACCGGGAGATGTCGGACGTATTCGCCATCCAGGATGAAATCGCCGGCACCATCGTGCAGACGCTCCGCTCCACCTTGCTCGGCGATCTCGGAGATCCGACCCCGGTCCGCTATACCGCGAACGTCAAGGCGTACAGCCTGTATCTCAAGGGCCGGTTCTCCTGGAATCGCCGCACCCAGGCGGGCATCAAGGAGGGAATCCGCTACTTCGAGCAGGCCATCGCCGAAGATCCGGGGTACGCGCTGGCATACAGTGGACTGGCAGATTCCTATGCGCTGGATCTCGATTACCGCGGTGCGCCGGTGTTCGAGGGAATGGAGCGGGCCAAGGCCGAAGCGCGAAAGGCCATCGCGCTGGACGACAGCCTCGCCGAGGCCCACACCTCGCTTGGGTGGGTGACCTTCATTTACGACTGGGACTGGCCGGGGGCAGACCGGGAGTTCAGCAGCGCCGTGAGACTCAATCCGCGCTACGCCACCGCGCGGCAGTGGTACTCCTGGTTCCTGGCGGCGATGGGCCGTTTCGAGGAGGCACTGCTTCAGGGGCGGACCGCGATCGAGCTGGACCCCGCGTCGGTGTCCATCCGCCGAAGCTTGGGCTGGCTGCAGTACTACGCCCGCCGATACGACGACGCGCTGGAGAACTTGCGCCGGGCGCTGGCGCTGAACCCTAGCTCGGAGGAAACCCATCGGCTGCTCGGTCTGGTGTACCTGCAGCAGGGGCTGTACGACGAAGCCGCCGGGTCGTTCAAGGAAGCGCTGGCCAATGCCGAACAGGACGCGCTCGCCTTTGCCGGACTGGGTCATGTGGCCGCCCGGCGGGGGCGGGAGAGCGAGGCCCGGGCAGTGCTGGAGGAGCTTCAACAGCGGGCCCGAACCCGGTATGTATCACCGGTGGCTCAGGCCGGGTTGTATGTCACGCTGGGTGACCGGGACCACGCGTTCGA
>DASRIN010000074.1:0-3189 GCA_035649975.1 Gemmatimonadales bacterium | reverse complement strand
CTCCGCGTCGGCGCCGGCATCCTGGTGGATTATGCCACGTATGCCCAGGACGAAGCCAGCCGGGAGCAGATGGACCTCGAGTCCCGGCTCAAGATCCGTAACACCCGCTTCGTGCTCAGCGGACGAATCAAGACCAAGCGCCGGATTACGTATCAGGCCGGCATCATGTACGACGGCTATCTCGAGGAGTGGTTCATCCGCCAGACCGGGTTGATGATCGCCGTTCCGGAGGCCTGGGGGAATTTCTGGATCGGCCGCAGTAAGGAGGGCCCCAGCCTGAACCGGGTGATGACCGGCTACGACGGCTGGACCCACGAGCGGTTCACCTTCTCCGACGCCTCCATTCCCCTCCTGGCCGACGGCATCAAGTGGCTCGGCTACCTGCCCGGCCGGAACCTGATCTGGAACGTCGGCGTGTTCACCGACTGGCTATCGGAGGGGCAGAGCTTCTCCGTTTTCGATCAGGCGGTTGCCGGTCGGGTGGCCTGGGTACCGATGGTTTCCGACAGCGCCGGCAAGCTGGTCCACATCGGAGCGTCTTTTCAGTTTGGCGCGCCGGACAAGGACAGCCTCCGGCTCAAATCCAAGCCGGAGGCCAGCGACGCGCCCAACTTCATCGACACGGGCAAGTTCCCCGCGACGTCGGCGACGCTCCTGGGATTTGAGGCGTATTATCGGCCGGGTCCCTGGCTGTTTGGCACCGAGTACTACTGGGAGAGGGCCAACTCACCCGCAACCGGCGACCCCGTCTTTCACGGCGGCGACATCTTCGCCAACTGGCTCGTGACCGGCGAGACCCGCTCGTACAACACGGTCGGCGGCTACTTCAGGCAGGTGTCACCGAAAAGGACCGTGTTCGAGGGCGGGCCGGGGGCAGTGGAGGTCCTGCTGCGGTTCTCCTACAGCGACCTCAATGGCGGAACCCTGCGCGGTGGAACCTTCTGGCGGCTTACCCCGATGGTGAACTGGCACCTCGCCGACTTCCTCCGGCTGGAGTTCATCTACGGCGTCGGCAAGCTCGACCGGTTCGACCTCGAGGGCACCACCCAGTTCTTCCAGAGCCGTTTCCAGTTGGAGTTCTGACGGTAATCGCAAACCCCAGCCCGGAGAATGTGAATGCGTTCGGCGGCCACTATGGCAGGGCAGACTTTGGTGTGCAGAACAGGTGCGGTACTCATTGCTGGTCTTGCCGCGATCGCAATCCTCCCCGGGCGGGCAGGGGCCCAGGACGAGGCGGTCCGGGCAGAGCCCGACACCACTTATGTCCAGGATTCCATTTATACCACCAGCATCGCCGGAGAGTTCCGGCCAGCAAAGGGGTTCGATCTGGTGCGCACCAAGCGAGCCAGTCTGAACATCAGCTTCTATGGCCTGTTCCGCTACATGAATCAGTCGCCCGGGACTTTCATCGACCACCTGGGCCGGGAGCGTGCCGTGAAAGCGCGCAACGACTTAAACTGGCACCGGACTTTTGTGTGGCTCACCGGCTTCTTCTACGTTCCCAGGCTCCGCTACAACATCTCACTCTGGTCGCTGCCGACCACGCAACAGACTCTGCTGTTCGGGAACCTTCAGTACAGGGTGAGTCAGGCCTTTGGCCTTGGCGTTGGCATAACACCCAACCTTACCGCGCGCTCGGTGCAGGGCTCCTGGCCATTCTGGGGATCGAGTGACCGGCAGATGGCCGAGGACTTCTTTCGCGGAGGATTCTCTTCGGGGTTCTTCGTCACCGGGCAGCCGCTTCAGAAATTCTGGTACACCGCCTCGGTCAACACCAACATCAGCCAGCTCGGCACCACCGCGGCGAACGACTCCCGCGATATGGCGTACAGCGCGAGCGTCGTCTGGCGGCCCACCACCGGTGAGTTCGGGCCCCGTGCCGGACTGGGCGACTTCGAGTACCACACGAAGTTGGCCACACAATTCGGCGCGTCGGCCGGCCACAGCCGCGAATCCCGCTACGCCTCGGATGACGCTCCACCCAACGCTACCCAGATCAAGCTCTCCGATGGCCTTAATCCCTTCGATACAGGGGCGCTCGCCGAGGGGGTCACGGTTCAAAAGCTGGACTATGACGTGCTGGCTGTTGACGCCGCTTTCAAGTATCGCGGCTTCTCCTTCCAGAGCGAGTACTACGTCCGAAAGCTGTCCGACTTCCAGGCTAACGGGCCGGTGCCGCCGGACGACATCGTGGATCACGGTTTCCAGGTCCAGGGCATGCACATGGTCGTGCCGCGCCTGGTCGGTGTCTATCTGACTTACGGGAAGGTCATCGACGATTTCGAGAGAAACCCCTGGGAGATATCCGGAGGGACAAGCCTGTATCCCAGCCGGTCTCGTAGCTGGCGGCTAAACCTCCACCTCATAAAGATCGAGAAGAGCCCGGCTGCCTCGAACTTCGGGTTCTACACCTCGGGCCAGAGCGGCACAACGATCTCGATCGGCACGGATATCCTGCTATGAGTGGAGCGTCGGTGTGCCGCCGAGGTGCGGTCGCGGTACTGGCGTCGGTCCTGGCCACCGCTCGGCCTCTCCCAGCTCAGGGCGGCAAGCCCGGGAGTAGCGACGACTTTGCTGACGTCCACTTCCATCTGACCAACTACATCCAGGAAGGCACCGACGTACGCGACTTCCTGCGGATCATGGGCAAGCGGGCGGTCCGGTCCACCTTGTTCGGCATTCCCTTGCAGCAGACTTGGTCGCACGAGAACTCCGGCGACTACGCCCCGACCTACTACCTCCAGAGCGACGCGCCGCTCTACTACTACTCCTTTACCGACGCGTTCATCGCGATGGCGTACCGGTCACTCAAGCCGGAGGAGCAGGCCCGATTCGACCCCATGATCACCGGCTTCAATCCCGCGGATATGTACGGCGCGGACCACATCCGCCGGGTGCTCAAGACCTTTCCCGGCGTGTTCACCGGGATCGGCGAGTTCACCATTCACAAGGAGTTCGTGTCCTCCAAGGTTGCGGGAGAGGTGGCCAGCCTCACCGATCCGGCCCTGGACCGGATCCTCGACCTGGCCGGGGAGGTAGGACTGGTTGTCCTGATTCATAACGACATGGACATGCCCTTCGCCAAGGCGGGCACCGAGCCGGTCTTCCTCACCCAGATGAAGGCGGTGCTGCGGCGGCACCCCAAGACCACCATCATCTGGGCCCACATGGGGCTGGGGCGAATCGTGC
>DASRIN010000073.1:0-2857 GCA_035649975.1 Gemmatimonadales bacterium | reverse complement strand
GAAACCCGGACGACAACGGTCATCCACGATGCCGAATGGCTCCGCGACCGCCATGACTGGCCGGGCCTGAAGAGCATCGTCATGATCGAAAGCATCCGGGAAACCGGCGAAAAAACCGAGACGGAAACCCGCTTTTACATCACGTCGCTGGTCATGACCGCCGCGCAGGTGGGACCAGTCATCCGCTCCCATTGGGCGGTCGAGAAGGTCCAGACATGCTGCCTCTCAAGATCATGGAGGGAGGGGTTTGGGGGGCTGGAGCGACAACGGGTATCATGGCGGCCCATGGCTGGCTTCGAGAGCGGCAATGGTCGCGGCGTCGGCATGAACCAGCCTCCGGGGGCTGGTGGCCGTTGCAAGCGAACGGCTGCGCAGGCGTCCCTTGCGCACCCAACCGTAGAGGGTCGCCTCCGGTACCCCGAGCCTCATGGACAGCTCGGGGATTGTCCATTCGTCCGGCTCCCGTTCTATTTTCGGGCACCGCAGCCGGCGGGCGGCGGCCTCCGGATCGGCGGCATAGAGCAGGTGGCGGACCATGGACCCGCTGAAGGCATCGCAGCGCTTGGCCGGCCGCCAGCCTTCGCGGTTGAGGATGTCGGCGATCTCGACGCAGTCATGCCCGGCGCGCCGCAGTTCAGATGTCCGGGCCACCAGCGCGTCATAGGTGCTGAGCGACTTGGCGTTCGCAACCGGGCGGATCACCCGGTGTTCCGTCCGGACGCCACCTTGCCAGTGACACTCGATGCGGACCTGCTCGCTGCCGTCGATGATGTCGACCAGGATGTGCTCGATCAGCAGGCGCACGATCGTCTGGCGCTCCTCCTGGGTCGTCGTCTCCGCCGACCACAGCGCCGGGAGATCCTGGGCCATGGCCCGGATCGCGCGGAGTTCCTCCGGGCTCGGCGCCGCGGGCCGTTCACGCCGGTGCCGGTCGTAGTCGGCCTCCAGGCGCACCTGCTCAGCCAAAGCCTCCTCCCAGGCTCGTTCGAGCGTGCGGGCCACCAGGTGGTTCTCGGGCTCGACCGCGTTGTACTGGCGCCGCGCCCGCTCGACCTCGTAGCGCGCCCGCTCCAGCCGCTGCGCCCAGTGTCGCTCCAGCGCGGCGCGCTCGGCCTCGAGGTCGGTCGCGACCGCGAGGCTGACCTCGAGGGCCGCCGGCCGCACCGCCTCCAGGACCAACTGGGCAATCAGCGCGTCGAGCGGCGCGGCGGTGAGGGACTGGCACAGCGGAGCGTCATAGACGGACTTCATGGTCCCGCACAGGTATCGGGCGGTGTGGCCATTGTTGTTGTAGGCCGACGTCATGCGCAATCCGCAGCGGCCACAGATCAGAAGTCCCGAGAGCAGAGCGCTCCAGGCGCGCACCGGCCCCCTCATCCTGGCCGCGTTCGACCGCAACCGCTCCTGGTTCGCCTGGTACCGGTCCCAGCTGATGTAGGCCGGCAGATGGTCCGGCAGGACGACGGCGGCGTTGTCGAGATTGGGCGCCTTTCGCCCGGTCCTGGTGAGATGGACCCCGGCTCTGAGACAGGTGGCTATGCGAGAGTCCTGCTCCTATAAACGGCCCAGAAACAGGAGCAGTCAGTGAAGCAGTCTCGGCAGAAGCACAGCGCGACGTTCAAGGCGAAGGTTGCCTTGGCGGCACTCAAGGGCGACCGCACGGTTGGCGAACTGGCCGGCGAGTTCAGTGTCCACCCGAGCCAGATCCATGCCTGGAAGAAGGCGCTGCTCGACGGCGCGTGTTCGAGAGCGGCGGCGATCGGGACGACAAGACCAGCGAAATCCAGGTCGGCGAACTGTACCGCCAGATCGGCCAGCTGAAGGTCGAAAATGATTTTTTGGCCAGGAGGCTCGGCAAGTAGGCCGGGCCGAGCGTCGCGCGATGATCGACCGCGCGCATCCCACCCTGTCCATCAGCCGTCAGTGAGATGGACCCCATCGGTGAGACAATTGGGGTGGCGGGTTAAGCGAGAGTCCCGCGGGATCATTGCGCCGTGTCGATGCCGGGCATCGGTGTCGGCGTGAGCCGCAGGGTAACCGCTATACTTTCAATTTCCAAATCCTTGTTGTTGATGCCGGTGGGCATGGGGGCGACGGTGAGCATCTCCTCGTTTGTCGAGCCTGCTCGGCAAACGAGGGGAGCGGAACCGTTCGGCGCAGCCGATCCTGTCCACCGGCATTGGGCCTCGTAGATCTGTCGGGGCGTCCGGTAGCCGTGCGCCTGATGAAGGCGTTCCTCGTTGTAAAAGTTCAGCCAAGCCGCGATTCCCGCCCTGGCTTCGGCGACCGAAGCGTAGCCGTGCAAGTAAACGCTTTCATATTTCAAGCTTCTCCAAAGCCGCTCGATGAAGATGTTGTCCATGCACCGGCCCTTGCCGTCCATGCTGATCCTGATGCCGTGGGCCTTCAGCACGCCGGTGAAGTCGGTGCTGGTGAATTGACTGCCCTGATCGGTGTTGAAGATCTCCGGCCTGCCGAACCGACGCAACGCCTCTTCCAGGGCATCGACACAGAAGTCGGCGTGCAGCGTGTTCGAAAGCCGCCAGGCCAACACAGCCCGCGAGTGCCAGTCCATGATGGCGACCAGGTAGATGAAGCCTCTGGCCAGTGGGATATACGTGATATCGCTGCACCAGACCTGGTTGACCCGGTCGATCGTCAGGCCGCCCAGGAGGTAGGGATACTTGATGTGCTCGGGCGCCGCCTTGCTGGTGTTGGGACGCTGGTAGATGGCTACCAGACCCATCAGTCGCATCAGGCGCTGCACCCGCTTGCGGTTCACCGTGTGCCCTTGCGTGGCCAGCCACGCCGCCATGCGGCGCGACCCGTAGAAGGGGCACGCCAGGTACTGGCGGTC
>DASRIN010000072.1:0-3466 GCA_035649975.1 Gemmatimonadales bacterium | reverse complement strand
ACGTAGGCGACCGAATCGTCGACCAGCGCGCTCCCGGTGAGACCGGATCCTGGCTGGAGGGGAAGAGTGTTCACGACCTGTCCCAGTCGAAGGTCCACCAGCGCGACGGCATCCCGGGCCTCCAAGGGAACCACCGCCGTTCCCCCGCGGGTGGCCACGCTCGACGGCTGGACGTCGGAGGCCCCCAGCGGGATGGTGGATACCTGGGTAGGCGCTGCCACCGGCACCAGGCTGAGCGTAGCGTCGGTGGTGTTCAGCACCACTACGATCTCCTCAGGCGCCGGCGGCGGGGCCGCAGTTTCGGCGCAACCGAGGACTGCGCCCGAGCAAAAAGCCAGGAGAAGACCTGCCGTACGGTGCTGGATTCTCATGATTGGAAGATCGGAGCACCGGGTCCGGGCCGCCAGTCACCGACGGTCTTACAACTGGAACCGCACTCCGCCGAACACACCTCGCGGCCGGCCGGGAAAGCCTACCACCTGATCGTAAGACTCATCGAAAAGGTTCTCCACCCGAACGGTACCGGCGACTCCGGGACGCCCCGGGCGTGCCGACAAGATTTCCAGCTCTCCCGCCAGATCCACGACTGCATAGGCCGGCAGCTCGATCCTTACGCTGGGCGTCTGGGCAAAGTCCACGTCCTCTCTGCTTCCCACCCAGGTCAGCGAACCGCCCAGTGTAGCACGGTTCCCGACCTGGCCTCTCAGGGTGAGCTCCGCCGAGTGGGACGGACGCCGGATCAGGGGCGCGCCCTGGGCGAAAGTGGCCGAGGGCATCCCCGCATCATCGGTGGCCTCGGTGAACAGATAAGTGTACGAGGCAGAGGCCACGATCCCCGCTCCGAGAGTGGAGCCGATTCCCATTTCGACCCCCCTAGCTGTCGCCTCCGCTCCATTGAAGTAGGTGGGTTCTCCGGGAAGGGCAGACCCGTCGTAGAGAATCAGGTCGCGAAACCGCTGATCGAAGTACGTACCCCAGAGGCGTAGCTGGCTGGAGAAGAGGTCCTGTTCCAGACCAACTTCCCAGCTGGCCGATTGTTCGGGCTGAAGGGTGGAATCGCCGACGACAAACGGCGCATCACAGTACTGCTCGCAGAAGGTCGGCGCCTTAAAAGCGCGGCCCACCGACGCACGCACTCGGGTCTGGGACGGAAGGCGATAAACCAAGCCGGCACGATACGTGAGGAAGGTCCCGAATCCGCTGTTGTGATCCACCCGCCCGTTCAGGTTGACCGCCAACCCCGAGGGAAGGTCCATCACTCCCTGCGCATAATAGCCGAACGTGGCCCGTCCTCGATCGAACGGTGTATCCGGCGTGGTAACGACCCCGCCAAAATTGGAGCTGCTCTCCCCCGACTGCCGTTCGGTTTCATGCTCGACCTGGCCGCCGGTGGTCAGCATGAAGGTCGGCGAGACCCGGGCATTGAGCCTGAGATCCAGGTTGCCCCGATCATTGCGGCTCTCCCGGTGAGAAGAAAAAGCGAAGCCGGTCGTGTCCGCCGGGCTATCAGGCGCGTCCTCGAAGTCACCGTCGGTGCGGCTGCCACCGGCCGTAAACCGCAGATCCGAGCGCTCCCCCAGCCGGCGTCCAATCTCGGCGGCAAGAGAGAGCGCCTGGTCCGCATTCGATTGATTGCTGTCGGCCAGGGCGCCGGAGAAGTCGGTTGGAAAGTGGTAGCGACTGTCGCTGAAGCGGGTGGTCAAGCTCACGTCGGTCAGCTCGTCCGGCGTGGCGCGCAGGGAGCCGCTGAGCACGGTATTGCCGTAGTCGTTGTTGAAGGGGTAAACGCCGTCGGTGGCGATTCGGCTCGCTTCCGCCGAGTAGTTGACCCGGTCGCTGCCGCCCAGAACGCTTCCGTGGCCCAGGATCGTTCCAAAGCTGCCGGCCTCCGCTCCGCCCTCGAACGCCAGACCGGCGGTTCCCCGCCGGGTGAACACCTGCACCACCCCGGTCACCGCATCCGATCCGTAGAGGACGCTGGCCGGCCCGCGCAGGATTTCGATGCGCTCGACGTTATCGGTCGTCAGGTTTGCCCAGTTGTACCCGCCGCCGGATCGATTCACCGGGACTCCATCGATAAGGACTTTGACATAGTCGCTCTCGCCGCCCCGGAGAAAGAGAGAGCTCACCCCGCCGTACGAGCTCCCCTGCACCACCGCTGCGCCCGGCACCTGCCGAAGTGCATCCTGCACGAACCGGATGCCGTGCGCCCTGAGCTCCTCGCCGGTGATGGTGGTTACCGTGGAGACCACGGCGTCGGCAGGAAGAGGCGAGAGGGTGGCAGTAACCACCAGCTCCTCGAGCCGAGTGGTGTCCTGCTGCTCCTGCGCTGAAACCAGGGTCGGAAGCGCGGAGATAAGCGGGACATAGAGGAGAAGTCTCATGGAGCCTCCTGTCGGGGTGGAATCTCATCGGTTTGCGAGGTGGGATCCGAGGAACGAAGCGGGACGACCTGAGGCGAGCCATCTCGCCAGGACGTGATGGCCAGCGGCCATTCGAAGGTCCGGGTCAGGGTCTCTCGCTTCAGCACCTCAGCGGGAGTTCCTTCAGCGACCAGCTCGCCTCGGCTCAGCAGGACGATTCGATGGGCGAACCGGGCAGCGAGGTTGAGGTGGTGAGTGATAACCAGACCGGCCAGGCCGCTCTCGACCAGCTCTCGCACCAGCTCGAACAGTTCCATCTCGTGGCGGATGTCGAGCGAGGCGGTAGGCTCATCGAGTACCAGTGCCTGAGGCTCCTGGGCGAGCGCCCGGGCAACCCTGACCCGCTTCCACTCGCCTCCGGAGAGCGAGTCGACCGAACGGTCGGCGAGGTCGCTTATGTCGCAGCGCTCGAGTGCACTTTGCACCGCGGCCCGATCGCGCTCTGCTGGTGCGCTGAGCGCCCCCAGATGAGCGTAGCGGCCCATCATGACCGCGTCCGCGACTCGAAGCGGAAGGAGGGCCTCCTCCTGCTGAGCCACGACTCCCACCGTTCGCGCCAGCAGCCGCCGCGGCCACTGGCCAACCGGGCGCCCGTCGACCAGCACCAAGCCCTGCTCGACGGGGACCAGCCCTAACAGCGCGCGTAGTAGGGTTGTCTTTCCGCTCCCGTTGGGGCCGACCACAGCCACCAGCTGGGCTCTTCCCACCTCGCAGCTGACGCGGTTCAGCGCCAACGGACCGCCCGCCCGGTAGCGAACCGCGATATCCCGAGCGGCAAGGATCACGCGAGGGTCCTCCGGAGCAGCAGCGCGAACAGCGGCACGCCCACTAATGCCGTGATGACCCCAACCGGGAGCTCCAGGGGCCGTACCACGGTTCGCGAGACCACATCAGCGATGACCAGGAAGCATCCGCCGACCAGGAACACCAACGGCAGCAGGCTACGATGGAGAGGGCGCACCGTGATTCGTACCGCGTGGGGTACCACCAGGCCCACAAAGCCTACGATCCCACAGGTGGCAACGCTCGCAGCGGTAAGCAGT
>DASRIN010000071.1:0-2404 GCA_035649975.1 Gemmatimonadales bacterium | reverse complement strand
CCTACGCCAAGATCGCCGAGTTCAAGATCAGCGCGGTGAGAGTCGAACCCGTTCGAGAACCGGTGTTTGCGGATTAAGACGGGAAGACCTTCCCGTCCATATATTCCCCGCCATGCGCGCCCTCGTGAAGGAGTCCGCAGGTCCTGGTATCGTCCTTCGAGACGTGCCGGTCCCCACCTGCGGGCCGAACGAAGCGCTGATCCAAGTCCATCACGCCGGCGTCTGCGGTACCGATCTTCACATCTGGGAGTGGGACAGCTGGGCTCGAAACCGGCTCCAGCCACCGGTCGTGATCGGCCATGAGTTCGCCGGCAGGATCGCGCAGCTGGGTCCGGGAGCGGGGAACGATCTTCTCGCAGTAGGGGATCTGGTCACCGCCGAAGGCCACGTAGTCTGCGGCCACTGCCTCCAGTGTCGCCTGGGAGCCGCCCATCTCTGTCGCCGGACTCAAATCATCGGTGTCGATCGGGACGGCGCCTTTGCCGATTACATCGTGATGCCGGCCTCCAACATCATGAAGCTCGATGGCATTCCGACCGAGATCGGAGCCATCATGGATCCCTTGGGCAATGCGGTGCACACCGTGCTCGAGGCGGACGTTCCCGGCAGCACGGTGTTGGTTCTGGGTTGTGGCCCCATTGGCTGCTTTGCGGTTGGGGTGGCTCGCGCCGCCGGAGCCTCCCTGGTGATTGCGAGCGACTATAACCCCAAGCGGCTCGAGCTGGCCCGAAAGATGGGCGCCCAGGTCACCCTCAATCCGGGCACCGATGACGTGGTGGCACGGGTACGCGAGCTGACTGGAGGAGACGGAGTTGATCTCGTCTGCGAGATGAGCGGACATCCCAGTGGCCATGCGCAGGCCTTTGCCGCGGCCCGCCTGGGCGGGCGGGTGAACCTCCTGGGAACACCCAACCAAACCACCGAGGTCGATTTTGCGGCCGACGTCATCTTCAAGGGCCTAACCCTGTACGGGGTGACCGGGCGCAAGATGTATCAGACCTGGCACCAGATGCTGCGCTTTCTTCGGGCCAAGCAGCTGAATCCCGCACCGGTAATCACCCACCGCTTTCCGCTGGAATGCATTGCGGAGGCCATTCAGGTGATCAAGGATGGCCAGGCCGGCAAGGTAATCCTGGAGATCGCGACGTGACCGACCCCCTCGCGCAGCGGATCGAGACCGAGCTGGAGCAGTTCATTCAGAATGGCACCTACAAGCGGCTGAACTTCCTGGACAGTCCCCAGGATGCCCGGGTCAGAATGGAGGACCGGGGAGAGGTCATCATCCTCTCGTCCAACAATTATCTGGGGCTTTGCAATGAGCCGGCTGTGATCACTGCCGGAAAGCAGGCCCTGGACCGGTACGGCGCCGGCACGGCGTCAGTCCGATTCATCTGCGGCACGTTCACTATCCACCGGGCGTTGGAGGCGGCTTCTGCCCGTCTGGTCGGCACTGCAGCCTCGCTCAGCTTCGGCAGCGCATGGAACGCCAACGAGGCCCTGCCGGCCACGGTCCTTACCGACCAGGACCTGGTGATCAGCGACCAGCTCAACCACGCCTCGATCATCGATGCCATCCGGCTGGCCAAGGCGATTACGAAGTGTCAGAGCGCGGTGTATCAACACGGCGACCTGGCAGATCTCGAGGCCAAGCTGGCTGCGGCGAAGGACCGCAGGGTAAAGATGGTGATCACCGATGGTGTCTTTTCCATGGAAGGCGCCATCGCCAAGCTTCCCGATCTGGTCGAGATCTGCCGCAAACATGATGCAGTGCTGGTGGTAGACGACTCGCACGGAACCGGGGTATTGGGCGAGCATGGACGCGGCACAGCCGAGCACTTCGATCTGGTCGGTGAGGTCGACATCATCACCTCCACCCTGGGCAAGGCGCTGGGAGGAGCGGCCGGAGGATTTGTCGCCGGCTCCGCTGCGGTCTGTGACTACCTCACCCAACGCGCCCGGCCCCAGCTCTTTTCCAATGCCCTTCCTCCAACCGTCGCCGCCAGTGCTCTCGCCAGTATCGAATTTCTGGAGGCCCACCCAGGGCGCGTGGCAGTGCTGCGGGAGAACGCGCAGTACTTCCGGGACCAACTCCTCGGTCTCGGGTTTCGTCCCCTTCCTGGCGAAACCCCCATCATTCCCGTCATCCTGGGTGAAACCGCTGCCGCGATTCGGATGAGCGATCTGCTGCTCCAGGAAGGCGTATTCGTCACCGGTTTCGGTTATCCCGTGGTTCCTCAAGGTCAGGCCAGGGTGCGTTGCCAAATCTCAGCAGCACATACCCGGGAAGACCTGGATCGGGCCCTCGCCGCGTTTCGGAAGGTCGGGAAGCAGCTCAAGCTGATCTAAACCACCCGGCCCGCTCCTTGCACCTCCGCCCCTCACGACGGGCTCGAGGGCCTCGGCG